>NZ_JACVVI010000015.1:0-131506 GCF_016658625.1 Pantoea sp. S62
ATCAATCCTGCGAGTGCCCACACAGATTGTCTGATAAATTGTTAAAGAGCATGCCGCGATTTACTGCGGCGCGGGCTGCGTATATTACGCTTTCCGCATTGTCAGTCAAGCATTTATTTTCGCTTAACTCACTGGTTCGTATGATTTCGAACCTACTCAACCCGGCGCTTCGTAAGCCGTTGTGCCGTGTCAGTGGAGGCGCATTATAGGGAGTTCCCGGAGGCTGACAAGTACTAATTTCAAATAAAATTCCGAGTGCTGATTTTTTCAGCTAAAAGTCGCTAAAGCGCCAGTTTTTCGAGCAACGGGAAGCCATAACGCTGCAAAACGGGTGATAACTGACCCGCTTCGCCATCCAGCGCCGTACAGAATGCGACATTCTGCTGCGAGGAGTGCACTTCTGGCGCTTCATGCTCCAGCAGCCAGACGGTACGTCGGGCGATTGCCGCACCGGAATCAATCAGACGCGTTCCTTCAGGCAACACCTGCTGCAGCTCTTCGCGCAGTAAAGGAAAATGCGTACAGCCTAAGACGACCGTGTCCGGTGGCTCAGCCATCCTCAGCCACGGCTGAACAATACGGCGCACTTCATCCAGTGCAACCTCCGCACCGTGGAGCTTCGCTTCGGCAAGTTCCACCAGCTCTGCCGATCCCAGCATCTCAATGTTGCAGGAACCGGCAAACTGCGACACCAGCTCATGGGTATAAGGACGGCGCACCGTAGCACGCGTTGCCAGTAATCCCACCACGCCATTACGCGTCAGGCGCGCGGCCGGTTTAATTGCCGGCACCACTCCCACCACAGGAAATGCAAAACGTTCACGTAAAGCGGGTAATGAAACTGTGCTGGCCGTATTACAGGCGATGATGACCAATGAGAGAGGGTAGCGCTGCGTAATAGCCTCAACGATAGCGACCACCCGCTCCACGATGAAGGTCTCGCTTTTCTCACCGTAGGGGAAGCCCGCGTTATCGAAGGCATAGAGATAATGCAGGTCCGGCAATAGCTGACGGACCTCGTCATAGACAGAAAGCCCACCGACGCCGGAATCAAACACCAGCACGGTAGGGCGCAAATCAGAAGTTGTAGCTGCCGCTGAGGTAATACTCTCGTCCTGGGGTCTGATAGCCATACACTGTCTCGTAATCTTTATCGAACAGGTTGGCAATTCTACCACGAACCGTGAGTTGTGAAGTGACCGGATATGAGACGGCGAGATCCCACAGGCTCACTCCTCCTAACTTCACGCGTCGGCTGGGTGAACTGTTAAAGTCGGTATCATAACGGTCGCCCAGATAATGGTAGGTGACTGACCAGTCAAACTCATACAGCGTCCAGTCGAGCTGATACTTCACCTGCTGCTTAGCCCGGCGAATGAGGGGCTGATCGGTGCTGCCATCCCGCGCATCAACATAATCATAAGAGAACTGATGCGTCAGCGGCCCGGTATCAAATCCGGCGGTGGCTTCAACGCCTTTAATACGCGCCTGCTCAACGTTGTGGTAGCGGAAGGTCTGCGGATCGCCTTCAATCAGGTTATCGATATCATTGCGATAGCCCGACACGCGCCAGTTCACCGGCCCGCTAAGGCCTTCAAAACCGCCTTCCCACTGCTTACTTTTTTCCGGGTCGAGGTCGCGATTACCATAAAACGGACTGTAAACCTGCGACAGATTCGGTGCTTTAAAAGCCGTGCCATAAGAGGCGAATGCGCGGTAACCAGAGATGAACTCCCATGACGCCGCCGTCTGCCAGGTGTTATGCCAGCCGAACTGATTGTTATCGTCACCGCGTACCGCACCTTCAAGGGTGACACTGCCAACCTGCTGCTGGCCGGTCAGGTAGAGGCCGGTGTTACGCTGCTCATAGCCCTCTGACAAAGTGTTCGTGCCCGGCTCAGTCGTCTCTTTCTGCCAGTCAACACCGGCGCTGACGGCGCCCTGCCCCACCTGCACCGTGTTGCCCCACTGCAGGTTGTACTGGGTGACATCATCAAAGGTGGATGCAGCGCCATAGCGGCCATTGCGCGGATCGTAGTTAATGTCTTTAGTATGGCCGTAACTGGCGATGAGCTGGGTAGAGTATATGTCACGGTTGAAGCGTAACCCGGTGTCCCAGGTCTGGCTGTAGAGCTGACGGGTATCCGCCAGACCGATGATATTAGTGAAGCTGTCATCATAAGTGTATGACCCGTCGTAGGCGGTAAGGTTATCAAATCCATAGCCGCGCACAAAACCGCTGAGTTCATCGCTGAACTGATGCTCAAGGTTGCCATACAACGTTTTGCTCATGAAGCCGTCGCGATCGTGCTGCGCCGGACCATAGTCATTGGGATAGCCCGCCACCACGTCATACCCTTTGGTATAGGTGTAGTTGCCAGCCAGGGTCAGCTTTGTCGCATCACTCAGTTTCTGCTGGGTGGAGCCATCGTATATCTGATAACCATTGGACCCCATGCCCGCCGTCAGCGTGGCGCCCGGTTGCGATCGACCTGTAATGATATTCACCACGCCGCCAATCGCATCAGAACCGTAAACCGCAGACCGCGCGCCGCGAACATATTCGATGCGCTGCACCAGCGACAGAGGGATCTGGCTGAGGTCAGACGAACCGCTGATACCCGCCTGATTAAGCCGGATACCATCAATCAGGATCAGCACATGTCGGGACTCGGTTCCCCGGATAAACAGTGAACTTTGCTGCCCCAGTCCACCATTCTGTGCGACATCGACACCCGGCAGACGCCGCATCACATCCGTCAGGCTTTTGGCCTGCCAGCGATCAATCTCATCACGCGTGACGACGGTGGTCGGTGCCAGCACACCTGAAACGGGTTCAGCAAAACGGTTGGCGGTAACGATTTGCGTATCATCATTTCCCTGCGCAAAACCGTTTTGCGTCCAGAGGGAAATCGCCGTTGCGCTCAGCGCGAACAGCGATGCAGTTTTTTTAGTCATTTTTAATCGCATCCATAAGACGAAGCAGGATGCCGCGGGCCGACAATCAATAGAACGCGATGATTGAACGAGTAGCGACGTTACACCGGCAGGTCTTCGGGCTGGGAACCATAAGTGATGATGACTTCCCATCCCGCAGGACAGTGTCTGCACTTGCACACATCACGACATTCCTTACCGCTGCGCGTCAGCTCCAGATTCACACTGGATTCCCTGGTAACTCGGGCTTGAGGCCGGCGCTTGCAGTCTACGGAGTGGAGATACGGAAGTCCAGACTGCTAAATATCTTCTCGCTGCAGGACTGGACATCAGCAAGTGAATGCCTACAATCGCCCGCTGGTAAGCTATTAATCAGGATTGCTCATGACACCCGAACATCTCCCCATTGAAGAGTATGACGCACAGCTGGCGGAAAAAGTCAGTCGTTTAGAGACGATGATGACGCCGTTTGCTGCGCCCGACGTGGAGGTGTTCCGTTCGCCGGTCAGCCACTATCGGATGCGCGCTGAATTTCGCCTGTGGCACGACGGCGATGATATCTATCACATCATCTTTGATCAGCAGACTCGCGAGCGGATCCGTGTTGATCAGTTCCCGGCGGCCAGCCAGCTGATCAACCAGCTGATGCCAAAGATGATCGCCGCGATCCGTGATAACCGCACTCTGCGTCATAAACTGTTCCAGATCGATTATCTGTCGACCATGAGCAATCAGATTGTGATTTCCTTGCTCTATCACCGCAAGCTGGATGATGAGTGGCAGCAGGCAGCTGCTGCGCTGCGTAACCAGCTGCGCGCGGAAGGGCTGGATGTGCAGCTGATTGGCCGTGCGACCAAAACCAAAATCTGTCTGGATCGCGACTTTGTAGACGAATGTCTGCCCGTGGCGGGTCGTGAGATTATCTATCGTCAGGTCGAGAACAGTTTTACCCAGCCTAATGCGGCGATGAATATTCAGATGCTGGAGTGGGCGCTGGATGTGACGCAGGATTCACAGGGCGACCTGCTGGAGCTTTATTGCGGCAATGGTAACTTCTCGCTGGCGCTGGCGCGTAATTTCCGCCGCGTGCTGGCGACAGAAATCGCCAAACCCTCTGTTGCGTCGGCGCAATACAACATTGCCGTGAACCAGATTGATAACGTGCAGATCATTCGCATGGCAGCGGAAGAGTTTACGCAGGCGATGAATGGCGTACGCAGCTTTAATCGTCTGGAAGGGATTGACCTGACCAGCTACGAATGCGAGACGATTTTTGTTGATCCGCCGCGCAGCGGCCTGGATGAAGAGACGGTGAAAATGGTGCAGGCCTATCCGCGCATCCTTTACATCTCCTGCAATCCGCAAACCCTGAGCGACAATCTGCAGACGCTGTCAGAAACGCATGAGGTAACGCGGCTGGCGCTGTTTGATCAGTTCCCCTATACCCACCATATGGAATGCGGCGTTCTGCTGACGCGTAAAGCGTAAACAAAAACGGGAACCCTGAGGTTCCCGTTTTCATATATTCCTGATGATATCCCTACTGATTACGCTTGCGCTTAAATCGCGTCGCAATCCAGAACACCAGCGCAACCATCAGAACGGTAGGGACAAAGTTGGAGCCAATGTCCGGGTATTCCGCCCGCACCAGCGCGCTATACACCAGAATCCCCAGCAGGAAAAACGCCGCCGCCAGACCTGGCATGCCGTCCGGCATGTTGGTGTTGAGATAACGCTGATGCAGACACCAGGCCGCCAGACCCAGCGCAATCAGCGGAAAAATCGAAAAGGGAACAAAAGCGCTGAACAGCACAGAAAACGAGCCGTTAATCGCTAAGCCGGTAATAAAAGCCAGTGCCAGAGTGCTTTTATCGCGGATACCTGGGTGGGTCATGGACGGATCCTTACTCATTGCTCTTCGGGTTTTTCCAGGGTAACCACCAGTCGTTCCTGCTCACGGCGATACCAGTAATAAGCGCCTTTGGCGATCATACGCAGCTGCAGCACCAGCCGATCCTCAAGCTTACGTCGCTGCTCAGCATCAACATCCAGTGCTTCTGCACCGGCGCTGAAAACAATGGTCACCATCGCTTCAGCCTGCGCTTCGGTAAAACTACGCGGCATGCGATTTTCGACCTCAAGATAATCGGCCAGTTCAGCGATGAAGTGCTGAATTTCACGCGCCACGGCGGCACGAAAAGCGGCAGAGGTACCGGAACGTTCACGCAGTAACAGGCGAAAAGCGTTGGGGTTGTTGCCGATGAACTCCATAAAGGTCGCCACCGACGTTTTAATGATGCTGCCACCTTTGGCGATACGCTGGCGCGCCTGACGCATCAGCTGTCGCAGCATCAGCCCGCTTTCATCCACCATCGTCAGACCAAGCTCATCAACATCCTTAAAATGACGATAAAAAGAGGTAGGTGCTATTCCCGCTTCACGGGCAACTTCCCGCAAACTCAGACTGGTAAAACTGCGTTCGGCGCTGAGCTGACTGAAAGCTGCTTCAATCAGTGTACGTCGTGTACGTTCTTTTTGTTGCGCTCTGACGCCCATGCTCTCTGCCTTTAGCGGTATTGAGTGGGCACTATAACAAAATTTTCAGCGTACAGATTGGCAATCTTTGTCACCGCCTGTGAACCTCACTCTTTGTCAAAATGTGATGAAAATCGCTGATAGAATTCAGAAGTGCGCGACGAGATGTTAGAATCTCGTTGTAAAAATGTATAAATAATAGGACGTATCGGTATGCAAAAGTCTTACGATTACGATGCCATTGTGATTGGCTCAGGGCCCGGCGGTGAAGGGGCGGCGATGGGGCTGGTAAAACAGGGAGCGCGCATCGCCGTGATCGAACGCTACCACAACATCGGTGGCGGTTGTACGCACTGGGGCACCATCCCTTCTAAAGCCCTTCGCCACGCCGTCAGTCGCATTATTGAATTCAACCAGAACCCGCTCTACAGCGACCATACCCGACTGCTTCGCTCCTCTTTCGCCGACATTCTCAATCACACTGAAAATGTGATCAGCCAGCAGACAGCCATGCGTCAGGGCTTCTACGAGCGTAACCGCTGTGAACTTTATCAGGGTGATGCGCATTTTGTTGATGCCAATACCATTGAAATTGAGCAACCCGATGGCACGCGTGAGACGCTGACGGCAGAGAAGTTTGTTATTGCCTGCGGTTCACGACCTTATCATCCTGACGATGTCGACTTTACCCATCCCCGCGTTTATGACTCTGACTCTATCCTCAACCTGCACCATGAACCGGGCCACGTCATTATTTATGGTGCGGGTGTAATTGGCTGTGAATATGCGTCCATTTTCCGTGGCCTGAACGTCAAAGTTGACCTGATTAACACCCGCGATCGCCTGCTAGCGTTTCTCGATCAGGAGATGTCTGACTCCCTCTCTTATCACTTCTGGAACAGCGGCGTAGTCATTCGTCACAACGAGGAGTTTGAGAAGATCGAAGGCGTGGAAGATGGCGTGATCATGCATCTGAAGTCCGGCAAGAAAGTGAAAGCAGACTGCCTGCTTTACGCCAACGGCCGTACCGGTAACACCGATTCACTGTCGCTGGAAAATGTCGGTCTGGAAGCGGATGGTCGTGGCCTGCTGAAAGTGAACAGCATGTATCAGACGGCTCAGCCGCACATCTATGCCGTGGGTGACGTGATTGGCTATCCAAGCCTGGCCTCTGCCGCCTACGATCAGGGCCGTATTGCCGCGCAGGCAATTATCAAAGGAGAAGCGTCAGCGCACCTGATTGAAGATATCCCGACCGGCATCTACACCATTCCGGAAATCAGCTCTGTAGGTAAAACCGAGCAGCAGCTGACGGCGATGAAGGTGCCTTACGAAGTGGGTCGCGCGCAGTTCAAACATCTGGCGCGTGCGCAGATCGTCGGCATGAACGTGGGCAGCCTGAAGATTCTGTTCCATCGCGAAACGAAAGAGATTCTGGGGATCCACTGTTTTGGTGAGCGTGCCGCCGAGATTATTCACATCGGTCAGGCGATCATGGAGCAGAAAAATGGTGGCAACACGATTGAGTACTTCGTGAATACCACCTTTAACTATCCGACCATGGCTGAAGCTTATCGCGTTGCCGCGTTAAACGGCTTAAACCGCCTGTTTTAGCGTAGCGTCGAAATAGTGGGCCATGTGGGTTTTAATCGCCTCTGCCAGCTGTTCATAACGGCTGCGCAGAGGTGACCCCGGACGATAGACCAGCGCAATCGTACGCTGTGGCACCGGTTTGTAGCAGGGAAGATAGCAGACGCCATCGCGGACGCGTTCCGGCGGGACTGCCAGCGCTGGTAACAGCGTAATTCCGCTGCCAGCCGCCACCATATTACGCAGCGTCTCAAGACTGGTCGCGCGGAAGTGGGTATCTTCATCCGCACCCGCCTCAAAGCAGAAACCCATCGCCTGGTCACGCAGACAGTGCCCGTCTTCCAGCATCAGCAACTTCTCGCCAGCCAGATCGGACATCGGTACGCGATCGCGATCGCACCACGGATGATCGGCATAGACGGCCAGCTTCATCGGCTCATCAAACAGCGGCACTTCG
Source organism: Pantoea sp. S62 (assembly GCF_016658625.1). Lineage (NCBI taxonomy): Bacteria > Pseudomonadati > Pseudomonadota > Gammaproteobacteria > Enterobacterales > Erwiniaceae > Pantoea > Pantoea sp. S62. The sequence goes on from NZ_JACVVI010000015.1 coordinate 7,520, forward strand.
ATAAAGGCCTGACTCTCTTTGACCAGCGCGATAATCGCGCAGTCCAGCTTGCCGCTGTCGAGCTGAGACAGCAGCTGCTGCGTCTGCGCTTCGTGCAGGTACATCTCCAGTTTCGGGAATGTCTGGTGCAGCGTCGGGATAATCTGTGGCAATAAGTAAGGCGCGGTGGTCGGGATGAGGCCGATATGCAGCGGACCTGACATCGCTTCCCCTTGCTGACTGGCCATCTCTTTCAGCACTTTCACTTCACGCAGCACCGTTCGCGCCTGATCCACCAGCAGCAGACCTGCCTGTGTGAACAGCACTTTACGGCTGGTGCGCTCCAGCAGCATCACACCCAGCTCATCTTCCAGCTTACGGATCTGCCCGCTTAATGTTGGCTGACTGACATGACACGCATCCGCGGCACGGCGGAAATGACGGTGTTCAGCAAGCGAAACCAGATATTCAAGATCACGAATATTCATTATTACCCTCCAAACCACGATAGCCCGTGGCGATAGATAGAATAGCAATGAACGATTGGCCCTATCAAGGGTGGTTAGGAATAATGCGCGCATCAAATGGAACACGGCAGGTCAGGAGCAAAAAATGTTTGCAAGTCAGGAAGGTAAAGCGATTCCATCAGTCACTTTTCACACGCGTCAGGGCGATCGCTGGGTAGATGTCACCACAGAAGCGTTGTTTAAAGACAAAACGGTAATCGTTTTTTCACTGCCGGGTGCATTTACACCGACCTGCTCCTCCAGCCATCTGCCGCGTTATAACGAATTAGCGGGTCTGTTTGCCCAACAGGGCGTGGACAGCATTCTGTGCGTCTCGGTGAATGACACCTTTGTGATGAACGCCTGGAAAGCCGAACAGCGCGCAGACAACATTACTTTTATTCCTGATGGCAACGGCGAGTTCACGCGTGGCATGGAGATGCTGGTTGAGAAAGCCGATCTCGGTTTTGGTCCGCGGTCATGGCGCTACTCGATGCTGGTGCGTAACGGCGTGGTAGAGAAAATGTTTGTCGAGCCGAACAAACCTGGCGACCCGTTTGAGGTCTCCGATGCTGACACCATGCTGCGCTATCTGGCGCCGGAGTGTAAAGCCCAGGAGTCGGTCTCCATCTTTACTAAACCTGGCTGCACCTTCTGCACTCAGGCAAAACAGATGCTGATGGATCATGGTATTCAGTACGAAGAGATTGTGCTGGGGCAGGATGCGACAACCGTGAGTCTGCGTGCCGTTTCAGGCCGGGCGACGGTGCCGCAGATCTTCATGGGTGGTCGTCATATTGGCGGCAGTGAGGAGCTGCAACACTACCTGCTGTCAGCGTAAAGAATCTGAGCGTCGGCCGGGAGAGCAGGCGCTTTGATGATGTGCCTATAAAAAAAGTAGTAATTCTGAAGCTAGAGGTTGGCGGGCATTTAATGTGCCCGCTTTTTTTACCTGCTTAGCAGCTGACATGCACTTTTTCAGATCCCGCAATTATCACACGGAAAATAGTCAGATTAACTGGATGCTCCATAATAATGCCAGATAATAGGTAAGAACCCGCAACTTACACGTACCCAAATCTCTGGGAAATTCCCTTTAGAAAAAACCTCACCCACGAAATAATATAAATAAAGTTGACTCACTAAAATTACCATACTGCAACTCATGTAAAAATACGCACAGTGAATATAATTTTCACTTATTCAGACTGAAAACCACTAAAATAAAGATAAAATACCGCCAGTGCGTAAAATGGAAATTATGCTATATACCACCATCCATCATTCGGTTATTTTTGACTTCGTCGGACAACTTTATATGTTCGGACATAAACCCTATTCTATTTAGAAATAACTTTTTGAGGGATATAATTATGCGTACTTTGTCTTATGAAGAAACAAATGCAGTGAGTGGTGCTGACCTGCAAGGTGCAGTTATCGGCATGGTAGATGGCGCAGCAACAGGTATGGCAATTGGGGGTAAATGGGGTGGTGCAGGTGGCTTCATCGTTGGTGGTATATCACAGCTTTTTGGTCTGATTATTCCAACCATCATGGGTGGTGTCGCAGGCTTAGTTATCGGCGCTGCCACCGATACCGCTTCAGTGCAAAGCCTGCTTGCAGATTATCGTTCCACTTTCGGTCCAGGTAACGTTGATCACGGCGGCACGATCGGCTAATCCGCGCGCCTGTTAACTCTTCAGGGCGAAGCCGGGTCTGATTAATTTATTTCTTCGCCCTTTTTTGTTTCCTATTGAAAAATAAAAAGGTATCGTGCATGAGAGCATTATCGATCAATGAATTTCAATATGTCAGTGGTGCGTCCGTTATTAATACTGAAACCTGGGCTTATATGGATCAGGTGCTGAGTAATACCTTAGATGGGGCATCTACTGGCATGGCGATTGGTGGAAAATGGGGTGGCGCAGGTGGCATCATATTTGGCGCTATATCTCAACTGGTTGGTCTTATTGTCCCCGCAATAATGGGCGGCATATTGGGCATGGTATCCAGCATTACGATAGGTTACGAGGCGACAGGGCTGTTACTGAATGATTATCGGGAAAAGTTTGGCACGGATTAATTTTTTTTAAAAAAAATAAAGACTACCGGTAATAGCAACTGATGTTGGTTTTCGCCCAAAATCTTAGTGCGGTTGAATAATCAGCGCACCCAGCTGTTAATAATTTCGCAAAAGTAATGCCTTTTACCTGACATTAAAATAACGGGCAAAGCATTAACTCTGCCCGCTTCTCAATCACGCCAGACGTTGCTTTGCGTCACCAATGGCACGCGCAACCTGCTGCGGCGAAACACCGCCCTGCGCATTACGCTTATCCAGACAGGATTGCAGCGCCAGGATCGGATAAACATCCTCGCCAATTACCGTACTGAACTGCTGCAACTGCGCCAGCGACAGCGCTTCCAGCGCCACGCCCTGCCCGATGGCAGCCACCACCACTTCCCCGACGATATGGTGTGCTTCACGGAACGGCACGCCTTTAGCGACCAGATAGTCAGCCAGTTCGGTGGAGTTTGCGTAACCCTGTTCAGCGGCTTCCTGGCAGCGCGGACGTTTAACCTGCAGGCCATCCAGCACCAGTACGGACATATGCAGACAGTCGAGCCAGGTGTCGAGCGCGTCAAACAGCCCCTCTTTGTCTTCCTGCATATCTTTGTTGTAGGCCAGCGGCAGACCTTTCAGCGTCATCATCATGCCGGTCAGTGCGCCCTGCACCCGACCACACTTGCCGCGAATCAGCTCCAGCGCATCCGGGTTTTTCTTCTGCGGCATCAGCGAGGAGCCAGAGGTGACTTTATCTGACAGCTCAATAAAGCCCGCTTCGCCGGTATTGAAGAAGATCATATCTTCGGCAAAGCGCGACAGATGCACCATGCCAATGGCAGCATCAGAGAGCAGCTCCAGCACGTGATCGCGATCTGATACGGTATCCAGGCTATTACGTGTGGCAGAAGCAAAGCCCAGCCAGCCAGCCAGCTGCTGACGATCGATCTCGTAAGCGGTACCAGCCAGAGCGCCACAGCCCAGCGGGCTGACATCAAGCCGCTTCAGGGTATCCTGCAGTCGGCTCTCGTCACGCGCCAGCATTTCAACGTAGGCCAGACACCAGTGCGCAAACGTCACCGGCTGCGCGCGTTGCAGGTGGGTGTAGCCCGGCATCACCGCATCCTGATTCGCTTCTGCCGTCACCACCAGCGCCTGCTGCAGTTCGCGGGTCGCACCCAGTAACGCCTCAATCTGCACTTTGCACCACAGTTTCAGATCGGTCGCGACCTGATCGTTACGGCTACGGCCGGTGTGCAGTTTTTTGCCCAGCGCACCGACTTTATCGATCAGCTTGCCTTCAACCCAGCTGTGGATATCTTCGGCGTCGCTCTGCAGGATCTGCTCAGGATTCTCACGCACGTCATCCAGTAACGCATTCAGCGCGGCTTCCAGCTGCTGCTGCTCATCCTGAGTCAGAACGTTGACCGTCACCAGCGCTTTGGACCAGGCAACAGAGCCAATAATGTCCTGCTCTGCCAGGCGGTAATCGAAGCGCAGCGAGTCATTGAACTGTTTAAAACGCTGATCCGCTGCCTGAGTAAACCGTCCACCCCAAAGTGCCATGTGAAAACTCCTCTGAATCGTTAAACAAGAGGCGGCATAAATGCCGCCTCTGAATTAAAACGGTGAGGCGAGGCGCACCCCGCCTGAAAATTACTTCTTCTGCTCGTTCAGGGCGCGAATGCGTGAAGAGAGCGAGAACAGACGGATAAAGCCGCCCGCGTGACGGTGATCGTAGACTTCATCTTCACCGAAGGTAGCGAACTCTTCTGAGTAAAGGCTGTTCGCGGAACGCTTCTGGGTGGCTGTCGCCTGACCTTTGTAAAGCTGCAGCACCACTTCACCGTTAACCTCTTCCGCCAGCGATTCGGCAGCAGCCTGAATCGACTTACGCAGCGGGGCGAACCAGCGGCCGTCATAAACCACATAAGACATCTCGTGGCCCAGCTGCTCACGCCATTTGAAGCTATCGCGATCCAGCACCAGCTGCTCAACCGCACGCAGCGCATTCACCATAATGGTGCCGCCCGGGGTTTCGTAGCAGCCACGGGATTTAATGCCCACCAGACGGTTTTCAACAATATCGATACGGCCAACGCCATGTTTTGCGCCCAGCACGTTGAGTTTTTCCAGACACTGGAACGGACTCAGTTTTTCACCGTTAACCGCCACAACCCGACCTTTCTCAACGGTCACGGTCACTTCTTCCGGCTGGTCAGGTGCTTCCAGCGGATCGACAGTCCAGACCCAGCAATCTTTGTTCGGTGCGTTGGCCGGGCTTTCCAGCACGCCGCCTTCGGTGGAGATGTGCCAGGCGTTTTCGTCGCGGCTGTAGATTTTTTCCAGCGACGCAGTGGTCGGAATGTTGCGCTCTTTCAGGTAGTCCAGCAGTGCTTCACGTGAACGCAGGTTCCATTCACGCCACGGTGCCACCACTTTCAGCTGCGGTGCCAGCGCGGTGTAGGTAGTTTCGAAACGCACCTGGTCATTCCCTTTACCGGTTGCGCCATGACACAGCGCATCCGCGCCCACTTTCAGCGCCAGCTCAACCTGCGCTTTAGCGATGATAGGACGCGCCATTGAGGTGCCCAGCAGATAGGTGCCTTCATACAGCGCACCGGTCTGCAGCACCGGATAAACGTAGTCGCTGATGAACTCTTCACGCAGGTCAACCACGTGACATTCAGATGCGCCAGACTGCAGCGCTTTCTTCTCCACACCTTCCAGATCGCCACGCTCCTGACCGATGTCTGCCACGAAAGCGACCACTTCACAGCCGCCGTAGTTCTCTTTCAGCCATGGAATGATGGCTGACGTATCAAGACCACCGGAGTAAGCCAGAACGATTTTTTTGATGTTTTGCGTTTGCATTTCGTAATCCTTGAATCAGAGTCGTTAAGCGAGAATCCGGGTGCCAATCGACACGCCGTTAAACAGGTCAGGCAGCCGCTCAGCGTGACGCCAGCTGGCAATATCCACCGGGCGGCCCAGCGTACGTGCCGCATCCAGCGCAGCGTGTACTTTCACAATCATGCCGTCGGTAATAATGCCCTGGGTAATCAGCTGCTCGGCTTTATCGGCGGTCATCTCTTCGATGCGCTGACCTTTGCCGTCGAGAATACCACTAACGTCTGACAACAGAACCAGATCAGCGCCCAGCGTCGAGGCCAGTGCGGTCGCTGCCTGATCCGCGTTGACGTTCATCAGGTCGCCGCTGTCAGTAATACCAATCGAGCTGACTACTGGCATATAACCGGCCGCCAGCAGGGTGTTCAGCAGCGCCGGATCGCCCGGCGTTGCGTGGCCAACATGGCCGAGTTCTTCATCAAACGGGGCAACATTGACGATGCCTGCATCGCCCAGGCAAAGGCCTACCGCGTTAATGCCCGATTTTTTTGCCCAGGCCAGCAGCGTTTTATTCGCGGTTCCCGCCAGCGCACCCGTGATGATGTCGATCTGATCGGCCGGGGTGACGCGCAGGCCATTTTTCTTCATCACCGGCAGCGCCAGCTTTTTCATCAGTTCATCAACCAGGCAGCCGCCGCCGTGGACGATGATCAGCGGACGCTGATGAGCGCTACGATAGTTAAGCAATGCTTCAAACAAGCGCGACAGCGCTTCTTCGCTGTCTAACAGCACACCGCCCAGCTTAATAATCAATGGATTGGTCATGGTTTAGTTATCCGTTAAATCAGTGACTGCGTTTCAGGGAAGCCGAACCGGATGTTCAGGCACTGTACTGCCTGCGATGCCGCCCCTTTCAGCAGGTTATCTTCGGCTGCTACAACAATCAGATGCTCGTCCTGCACTTCAAAACCAATATCGCAGTAAGGCAGGCCGACAACGGCTTTCAGCGCCGGTACGCCCTTATCGTAGAGGCGTACCAGCGGCTTGTCGTCATAGGCACGATGGAAGACGGCAGCGATATCTTCGCGGCTGACACCCGCTTTCAGACGGCAGGTGATGGTGGCCAGGATACCGCGCGGGAAGCTCCCCAGGTGCGGAGTGAAGATTACTGGCGTACCGAGGTGCGCGACAATTTCCGGGTGGTGACGATGATTGAACAGCCCGTAAGGCTGCAGGCTCACTTCGCAGAAGCTGGTGCCGACATTGGCTTTACGTCCGGCACCGCTCACGCCGCTGGTGGCGTTGATAACCGGCCACTGCGCATCGTTTAACAGTCCTGCATCCACCAGAGGTTTCAGAGCCAGCTGAGCAGCGGTCGGGTAGCAACCGGGTACCGCCACCAGCTGCGCCTGCTGAATTTTCTCATGCTGATATTCCGCCAGGCCGTAAACGGCTTTATCGAGCCAGTCGCCATGCTGATGCGTGAAACCGTAGAAACGGGTGTAAAAATCAGCGTCGTTCACGCGGAACGCACCCGACAGGTCGAATACCACACAGCCAGCCTTGAGAAATTCCGGGGCCAGATCGTGGCTGACTTCGTGGGCCGTCGCCAGGAACACGACATCCACTTTGTCTGCCCACTCCGCCGCGCTGCTCAGCGGCTGCAGCGGTAAATCCACCACGCCTTTCAGCTGCGGATGGAGATCGGACAGGCGCTTGCCGGCATCAGGGCTTTGCGCCGAAACCGCCAAAGCGGTTATGTTGATATGTGGATGGCGATTCAGGAAGGTGGCAAGCTCAACACCAGCGTAACCACTGGCACCAACGATCAGCGTATTCAACATCAGGCTGTAACCCTTTTTACAGTCGCACGTTCCGGGTCGCGGCCTTGCCCCGTTACCCACCCTGTCATCTGCAGTGATTTAAGGTTCCCTTGCAGAGGACGTTAATGTATTTTTATTCACTATTACTGCATGAATATGGATACATCCTAACCCAAGGACCGCCAACAGTGAAGACAAAATTACCGCCTTTTATTGAACTGTACAGCCAGTTAATCGCCACACCGTCGATCAGTGCAACCGATGCCGCGCTGGATCAGAGTAATGAAACTTTAATCAATTTGCTGGCCGGCTGGTTCCGCGACCTTGGCTTTAGCGTTGAAGTGCAGCCGGTGCCCGGCACCCGCAATAAATTTAACATGCTGGCACGAACCGGCAGCGGAGCGGGCGGCCTGCTGTTAGCGGGTCATACGGATACCGTTCCCTTTGATGATGGCCGCTGGACGCGCGATCCCTTTACCCTGACCGAGCACGACAACAAGCTCTATGGTCTGGGCACGGCAGACATGAAAGGCTTCTTCGCCTTTATTCTCGATACGCTGCGCGATGTGGATGTCAGTACGCTGAGTAAGCCGCTCTATATCCTCGCCACGGCCGATGAAGAAACCACCATGGCGGGTGCCAAATATTTCTCGGAATCAACGCAACTGCGTCCCGACTGCGCCATCATCGGTGAACCGACCTCGCTGAAACCGGTGCGTGCACATAAAGGCCATCTGTCGAATGTGATTCGTATTGAAGGAAAATCGGGCCATTCCAGCGATCCGGCGCGTGGCGTCAACGCCATTGAACTGATGCATGAGTCGATCACTCACCTGATGCAACTGCGCAACACGCTGCAGGAGCGTTATCACCATGACGGCTTTGCCATCCCCTATCCCACCATGAATTTCGGGCATATTCATGGCGGCGACGCCGCTAACCGTATCTGCGCCTGTTGTGAACTGCATATGGATATCCGACCGCTGCCGGGCCTGTCGCTGAGCGATCTGGATGGGTTACTGAACGAGGCGCTGGCACCAGTGAGTGCCCGCTGGCCGGGCCGTGTCACGGTGGCCGAACTGCATCCACCGATTCCAGGCTATGAGTGTCCGGCTAATCATGAGCTGGTGAGCGTGGTAGAGAAATTGCTGGGTACGCCAACGGAGATAGTGAACTACTGCACCGAAGCGCCGTTTATTCAGCAGCTCTGCCCGACGCTGGTCCTGGGTCCGGGTTCGATTAATCAGGCACACCAGCCAGATGAATTTATCGATACGGCATTTATTAAGCCGACGCGGGCACTTATCAGTCAGGTTGTGCAGCATTTTTGTCACTGATTGACAGTAAATGGGGCATTTCACTGTATTAACAGCAAAATGCCCCCTCATTCTGCGGGATTTAACAATAAGAATAACTTATCCCGCTTCCTTCCCGATAAATTCTGTGAATTTCCGTTAGTTAGCGCCATCTTCAGTGCACTTTAACGCATTTGACGAACGCAACATTACGTGGCTAGATAAAAGACGATGTTATGCCCACCGGGTGATTATCCAGAACGTTTCAGAATGCGGACAGGCGGCAACGGAGGCGGTTCCCTGTAGATTATCGGGAACACGATGTTGCTGATTTTTTGCTGCCTGAAAGGTCGGGTGTAGAAGTTTTTAAAGACGATAAGGGTGTCAGGGTCCAATGAACGAACAATATTCCGCAATGCGAAGTAATGTCAGTATGCTCGGCAAACTGCTCGGGGATACGATTAAGGATGCACTGGGAGAGAACATCCTCGACCAGGTGGAAACCATCCGTAAGCTCTCCAAGTCATCCCGTGCAGGCAATGATACGCATCGTAAAGAGCTGCTCAATACGCTGCAGAACCTCTCCAACGAGGAGCTTCTGCCGGTTGCACGCGCATTCAGCCAGTTTCTGAACCTCACCAACGTAGCGGAGCAGTATCAGACCATCTCGCAGAGCGGCGAAGGTGAAAACCATCCTGAACTGCTGAAAAAGACCTTTGATACCCTGAAGCAGCAGAAAGATATCAGCGAAACCGACATTCTGGCGGCCATTGAGTCGCTGTCGCTGGAGCTGGTGCTGACTGCGCACCCGACCGAAATCACCCGTCGTACGCTGATTCACAAGCTGGTTGAAGTGAACAGCTGTCTGAAACAGCTCGACCACAGCGACGTCTCCGACTACGAGCGTAACCAGATTATGCGCCGTCTGCGTCAGCTGGTGGCACAGGCGTGGCACACCGATGAGATCCGCAAATATCGTCCGACCCCCGTCGACGAAGCCAAATGGGGCTTTGCCGTTGTAGAAAACAGCCTGTGGGAAGGCGTTCCCGCCTTCCTGCGTGAGCTGAATGAGCAGGTCGAAGAGGCATTTGGCATTAAGCTGCCGGTCGATTTCGTGCCGGTTCAGTTCACCTCATGGATGGGTGGCGACCGCGACGGTAACCCGAACGTCACAGCCTCCATTACCCGCCATGTGATGCAGCTAAGCCGCTGGAAAGCCACAGATCTGTTCCTGCGTGATATCGGCGTGCTGATCTCCGAGCTGTCGATGTCCGAGTGCAGCGAAGAGATCCGCGAGCTCAGCGGCGATCCGGAAGCGCTGGAACCTTACCGCGTGATCCTGAAACGCCTGCGCAGCCAGTTAATGTCTACCCAGTCATTCCTGGAACGCCGCCTGAAAGGTGAGCGCCTGCCGCGTCCGGCCGATTTGCTGGTCTCCAACGATCAGCTGTGGGACCCGTTGTATGCCATCTATCAGTCACTGCAACAGTGCGGCATGGGCATTATTGCCAACGGTCAGTTGCTCGATACGCTGCGCCGCGTGAAATGCTTCGGCGTGCCGCTGGTGCGTATCGATCTGCGTCAGGAAAGTACCCGCCATACAGAGGCGATTGCTGAAGTCACCCGTTACCTGGGCCTCGGCGATTATGAAAGCTGGTCCGAAGCAGACAAACAGGCCTTCCTGATCCGTGAACTGAACTCCAAACGCCCATTGCTGCCACGCAGCTGGGAACCCAGCGATGAGACGCGTGAAGTGCTGGAGACCTGTCGCGTTGCGGCTGAAGCGCCACAAGGCTCTATCGCCGCTTATGTTATTTCGATGGCGAAAACCCCTTCCGACGTGCTGGCCGTGCATCTGCTGCTGAAAGAAGCGGGTATCGGCTATGCGATGCCGGTTGCACCGCTGTTTGAAACACTGGATGACCTGAACAACGCAAATGACGTGATGAGCCAGTTACTGAGCATCGACTGGTATCGCGGCTTTATTCAGGGCAAACAGATGGTGATGATTGGCTATTCTGACTCGGCGAAAGATGCCGGTGTGATGGCCGCCAGCTGGGCGCAGTATCAGGCACAGGATGCGCTGATTAAAACCTGCGAAAAAGCCGGGATTTCCCTGACGCTGTTCCACGGACGCGGCGGCAGCATTGGCCGTGGCGGCGCGCCCGCGCATGCCGCACTGCTGTCACAACCGCCAGGCAGCCTGCGCGGCGGTCTGCGTGTGACCGAACAGGGTGAGATGATCCGCTTTAAATATGGCTTACCGGCCGTGACGATCGCCAGCCTGTCGCTCTACACCGGCGCGATTCTGGAAGCGAACCTGATGCCACCACCAGAGCCAGAACGCGAATGGCGCGACATTATGGATCAGCTCTCTGCTGACTCCTGCGCAATGTATCGCGGGTATGTGCGTGAAAATGCGGACTTCGTCCCCTACTTCCGTTCGGCGACGCCGGAGCAGGAACTGGGCAAATTACCGCTCGGCTCACGTCCGGCCAAACGCCGTCCTACCGGTGGCGTGGAGTCGCTGCGTGCGATCCCATGGATTTTTGCCTGGACGCAGAACCGTCTGATGCTGCCTGCCTGGCTGGGTGCCGGTGCTGCTCTGCAGCAGGCGATGGCGGCCGGTCATCAGGATCAACTGGAAGCGATGTGCCGCGACTGGCCGTTCTTCTCTACCCGCCTGGGCATGCTGGAGATGGTGTTCTCGAAAGCGGATCTGTGGCTGGCGGAATATTACGATCAGCGTCTGGTCGACAAATCACTCTGGCCGTTAGGCAAACAGCTGCGCGACCAGCTTGATGCCGATATCAAAGCGGTACTGACCATTGCCAACGACTCGCATCTGATGGCTGACCAGCCGTGGATTGCCGAGTCGATTGCGCTGCGTAACGTCTATACCGATCCGCTCAACGTACTCCAGGCGGAACTGCTGCATCGTTCCCGTGCGCAGGAAGCGCGGGGTGAAGAACCGGATGCCCGCGTTGAGCAGGCTCTGATGGTGACAATTGCGGGTGTGGCGGCAGGCATGCGCAATACCGGTTAATCCCGGTCAGGCGCGGATCACACCCCGCGCCGCCAGAGAGCAGCAATAAAAAAGTCGGGAAATTCCCGACTTTTTTACTGGCTCAGGCAGAACGGTTAAGCCGCCGCCGCAACCGGGCGAACCCCTAACGTGTGGCAGATGGCGTAACTCATTTCGGCACGGTTCAGCGTGTAAAAATGGAAATCTTTCACCCCTTCGCGTGACAGGATTTTCACCATATCCATCGCGATATTCGCTCCCACCATTTTGCGCGTTTCCGGATCGTCATCCAGACCGGCAAACATCGCGCTCATCCAGCCGGGCACGCGCACATTGGTCAGCGTGGCAAAGCGTTGCAGCTGCTTAAAGTTAGAGACCGGCAGGATGCCCGGCACAATTTCCACATCAATGCCGGTCGAGACACAGCGGTCGCGGAAACGCAGATAGCTTTCGACGTCGAAGAAAAACTGGGTAATGGCCCGGTTTGCACCTGCATCAATTTTTCGTTTGAGATTAATCAGGTCGGCCTGGGCGCTTTTCGCTTCGGGATGGACTTCCGGATAAGCAGCAACAGAAATATCAAAATCGCCGACCTCTTTCAGCAGCGAAACCAGATCGCTGCCGTACATTTCTGGCTTGCCGCTGCCAGGTGGCAGATCGCCACGCAGTGCCACAATATGACGGATACCGTTGTTCCAGTAATCCTGAGCGATGGTGCGCAGTTCATCGCGCGTCGCATCAACACAGGTCAGATGGGGTGCTGCTTCCAGGCCGGTGCGATCTTTAATGCCTTTGATAATGCTGTGGGTGCGATCGCGTTCACCTGAGTTCGCACCGTAAGTGACAGAAACGAATTTCGGTTTCAGACTGCTCAGGCGGTCAATTGAGGTCCACAGAGTCTCTTCCATTTCGCTGGTGCGCGGCGGAAAGAACTCAAACGACACACTAATTTGCCCGTTCAGTTCAGCCAGGCTCTGGTTTAGCGCTTCGCGCTGATTGGCATGAAAGAAACTCATCCTGCACCCTCACTGATTAATAATCGGCTCGTAAACATCTAAACGTTTAGACGTCCAGATGTTCAAAATGACGCAATCTCAGTGTGCCGTCAACGTAAAAATGGTCAACAGACGTGATCAATTTTCAACCAACATGAAGGAATTTCAACAGGAAGGAGGCAACACTTTGAAAACAGGCGCCGAAGCGCCTGATGAGGAAGGATTACAGCAGCTGTGCGAGGCGATTAATATCGGACTGAATAGCGCCAGCGGTGACATCCCGGCCTGCGCCCGGCCCGCGGATCACCAACGGATTATCGCGATACCAGCGGCTCTCAATGGCAAAGACGTTGTCGCACGGCAGCAGCGCGGCCAGCGGATGCTCAGGTCGCACCGCTTCAACTCCTACGCGCGCCTTGCCGTTAGCATCAAAACGGGCAACGTAGCGCAGCACCAGGTCCATCTCTCGCGCGGCTTCCAGCCGCTGCAGCATCTGTTCGTTCAGCTCTTCGCCATTTTCAAAGAAGTGATCAATCGATCCCTCAAGACAGTTATTTGGTACCAGCGATTCAACCCGCACCTGATCCGGCTCGATGTTATAGCCCGCCTCACGCGCCAGGATCACCAGCTTGCGCATCACATCCTGACCCGAGAGATCGGCGCGCGGGTCAGGCTCGGTTAAACCCTGCTGCCACGCCTGATCTACCAGCTCGGTAAACGGCACCGTGCCATCAAACTGCAGGAACAGCCACGACAGCGTACCGGAGAAGATCCCGCTAATCGCCAGAATGGTATCGCCGCTGTCGCGCAGATCGCGCACCGTATAGTTAATCGGCAGACCAGCACCAACAGTGGCGTTATAGAGCCAGTGACGCCCGGTTTTGGTAAAGGCATCCCGAATCTGCCGCCAGGTCTGACTGTCAGACGCACCCGCAACCTTGTTGGCGCTGATTACATGAAAACCGTGGCTGGCAAAATCAAGATACTGCTGCGCCAGCGGTGTACTGGCCGTGACATCCAGCACCACCAAATCATCGAACGGATGAGCACGCATCCACAGGAACAGCGACTCTTCATCGCGCTCCACCGCTTCATCATCAAAGAAGGCGAGCGCACGACTGGCATCCAGCCCGTCATAGCTCAGCAGGCTGCGGCGGCTGTCCGCGACGCCCGCCAGGACAAATTCAAAGCCGGTGCGCGCTGACAGCGTTTCCTGATCGCGGGCAAACAGTTCAAGCCAGCGTGAACCGATATTGCCTTTGCCAAACAGCATCAGACCGATGCGCTTTTCTGCGCGGAACAGCGACTGATGCAGTCCCTGAATCAGGTGCTGGGTCGGCCCGACGCGCAGTACCGCCACCACGCTAATGTGATCTTCGGACTGCCAGATGAATTCAACCGGCTGATCTTTTAGCTGCTGCCAGAAACGATGGGTATGCAGTGGATTGCGGGTAACGCCTGCGCCAACCAGCGCCACCAGCGCCAGGCCGTCGCGCAGCTGCAGATGGCCCGGTAAACCGGCGTCCTGTAGCAGTGTGAAGGCGCTGTTAACCACTTCAGAGGTATAGCAGAGCTGCAGCAGCTGACGGTCAGGATGGACGCCAAACGCCAGCGGACGCAGCTGCGCGCGCTTCAGCAGCAGGTCAATCTCTTTGTGCAGGATGGCGAAGTCATGCTGCCCGGGCAGCTGAATCTCAATCAGGCACACATCATCGTGGCTGGTGACGATGCGCGCCCCGGTTCCGGAGGCCAGCACACGTTCAATACGGGTTGAGCCCTGCTCCGGCTGATAACTGCAGCGCAGTTGCAGGTCGATATCGCTGCCAGAAACCGGCTGCAGCGTGCGGGTGTGCAGCACCGGAGCAGCCAGCCGCGCCAGCTCACTGGCTTCATCCAGCCTTAACAGCGGCAGCAGACAGGCATCAGAGACTTTGCGGGGATCGGCGCTGTAAACGCCCGCGACATCGCTCCAGATGGTCACGCGTCCGACACCCGCCAGCGCGCCAATCTGCGTAGCGGAATAGTCGGAGCCGTTGCGGCCAAGCAGGACGGTTTCACCGGCATCGTTGCGGCTGATAAAGCCGGTCACCACGATGCGCTTTTGCGGATGCTGCGCCAGCAAAGTCTGCAGCAGGGGCCAGGATTTCCCCTCATCCACCTGCGGCTGAGCAGCACGTTCAGCACGCAGAAACTCACGCGCATCCAGCCAGCAGGCCTGCAGGTCACGCTGGCTCAGTACCGCTGACATCAGGCGTGCCGACCATATTTCACCGTGCCCGACCACTTCGGCATAGACTGCATCGGTGATCGGCGCATCCAGCAGTACGGCCAGCTTTTCCAGATCGCGGATAAATGCGGTGATTAAGGGGTCGGCGATCTCAGCAGGCAGCAGCGCACCGATTAGCTCGCTCTGATAGCGCCGTAAAGCCTGTTGCACCTGATGCGCAGAGAGCCGATCGTTCTGGCTCAGCTTCAGCCAGCTAATCAGCTGGTTGGTGGTTGAGCCTGCCGCGGAGACCACCATCAGATCGCCCGGCTGGCTGTAGTCCGCCATAATGCTGGCAACGCGCTGATAGCAACGCGCATCGGCCAGGCTGCTGCCGCCAAACTTATGCAACTGCCTGATGTTCGGCGTTCCCGCGCCTGCTGAAATCGTCATGCTTAACCCTCGGCTGCGATCCGGAATGCATTATCCAGATCGGCAATTAAATCTTCGTGATCTTCAATACCAACAGAAACCCGTAGCAGCGTATCGGAAATGCCTGCTGCCGCGCGTGCTTCTGCCGACATCCCCGCGTGCGTCATGGTGGCGGTATGGGAGATCAGACTCTCTACGCCGCCCAGCGATTCCGCCAGCGTAAATAGCCGCAACGCTTTCAGGAAGCGACGCAGCAGCGCCTCATCACCGTCGACCTCGAAACTCAGCATGGCACCAAAGCCGCGCTGCTGACGTACCGCATGTTCGTGTCCGGCGTTTTCCGGCAGCGAAGGATGATACAACTTTTTCACCCGCTTCTGCTGCTTCAGATAGTCCACAATCGCGAGTGCGTTGCGTTGTGCGGCTGCAATGCGCGGCGCAAGCGTACGAATGCCGCGCAGCAGCAGATAACTGTCAAAGGCTGCGCCGGTCACGCCAATGTTATTCGCCCACCAGGCCAGGTCGGTCGCCAGTTGCGGATCTTTGGCAATCACCGCGCCCGCCACCACATCGGAGTGACCATTGAGGTATTTGGTACAGGAGTGGATCACCAGGTCCGCACCCAGCGCCAGAGGATTCTGCAGCGCCGGACTCATAAAGGTGTTATCTACCACGCTGACGGCACCCGCAGCGCGCGCGGCGGCGCAAATCGCGCTGATATCCACGACGCGCAGCAGCGGATTGCTGGGGCTTTCAATCAGCACCAGTTTCGGTTTTTCATCCAGTGCTGCCTGGAGCGCCACCGGATCGCCCTGATCGACAAATTTCACCCGATACGCGCCGCGTTTGCTCAGGCTGTCAAACAGCCGATAGCTGCCGCCATAACAGTCGTGTGGCGCAACCAGCAGATCGCCAGGCTTCAGGAACACCGTCGTGACCAGGTGAATGGCCGACATGCCGGTATTGGTTAATACCGCACCTGCTCCGCCTTCCAGCTCCGCCAGCGTACGCTGTACGACATCGCGTGTGGGGTTACCACGACGGGAATAGTCATGTGCACGAGGCTCATTGAAATCAAGAAAGTTATAGGTTGTAGAGAGGTGGATGGGCGGGACAACGCAGCCATATTGCTCGTCATCATTCAAACCGCTGCGAACTGCGATGGTTGCCGGTTTACGCGTCATGAGCGAATTGTTCCTGAAGAGTTAAGAAAATGTAGTCCACAGAATATCACCCTCTAATTAGACGTCAATACATCTGGACATCTAAATGTCTTTGCGTATAGATTGAGCAAAAACGCAATAACCGCTAAAATTATGCGTCATCGCCTGGCGTTCCCCTCTGTGATGAAGAGGCTGCGAGCGAAGAAAACCCGCCATATCAGGGGTCAGGCAGGAAAAAATCAGGCATAATCCGCTGATTTCCTCACATTTAACGTTTATTAATTAAGGTAACCCATGGCTGAATGGAACGGCGAATATATCAGCCCGTACGCTGAGCACGGTAAGAAGAGCGAGCAGGTCAAGAAGATTACAGTTTCTATCCCATTGAGCGTGCTGAAGATTTTAACGGATGAGCGTACCCGTCGTCAGGTGAACAACCTGCGTCACGCCACCAACAGCGAACTGCTTTGCGAAGCCTTTTTACATGCCTTTACGGGCCAACCGCTGCCGGATGACGTCGACCTGCGCAAAGAGCGTAATGATGAGATTCCGGAAGAAGCAAAAGCAATCATGCGCCAGATGGGTGTCGACCCGGATACCTGGGAGTATTGATCCCCGGGGTCCGGTTTCACTGAATCCCGCTTCAGAGGAGCAGGCTCCGCTCAGGGAGCCGCTTTCTGATGCGATATGAGCGGCTTTTGCTGCTTTCCGCAATCTGATTGACCCTTCTGAATATTGCCCGTCAGACTTATCATAAAAATCCAGCCTGTTCTCATATTATTCCGTTATTTCTGTTGCAATAAGAATGCCTTTTTATTTCGATAATAGAATAATTACTATTGTTCACTATTATCCGCATCCGTAAAATTTTGTCTGAGCGACTATTTCACGGAAAGAAAATGAGCATTAAATATAAAATAACGTCATGTGCATCTGCTTTTATTATTATCCTGGTCGCCTCAGCAGCTCTCTCTTGTTTTTATCCGGCGAAAGCTGCACCCGCTCTCACAGAGCCAAATGGGAATATCAATGCACTGCAACAGGATCGTGTACGCAAAGAGCAACTGATGCCTGAACCGCAGCGGGCAGCGTCTGAACAACAGCGCTTCCGGCCAGAAGATATTCCCTTTCCGCATGAAGAAAACTGCTATCTCATTGATAAGGTCTCTTTAAAGCAGGATAGCAAAAAACTTCACCTCGAAAAATTAAGGTATTTTACTTCTCAGGCAGAAGGAAAATGTCTGGGTATCGCGGGTATAAGATTGCTGTCAAAAACCCTGCAGAATGAAATCATCCGGACAGGATATATCACCACTCGCGTTAATTTACCGGAGCAAAACCTGTCAGGTGGCGAATTAAAATTTGATATTAATGCCGGTAAAGTGGGAAAAATCGTTCTTAATAAATCCGGGGAAGACTATATCAATTTAACCAGCACATTACCGTTCAAAACGGGTGATGTGCTTGAACTCAGCGACCTTGAACAGGGTAGCCTTAATCTTCAGCGCGTACCGGGATCGCAGGTTAACGTCAATCTGGTGCCTGGCAGTGGCAAAGGTGAAAGTGACATCTATATCCAGCGCAGGCAGGATAAATACTGGCAGGTGGGTGCATGGCTTAATGATGCTGGCTCAGTTGCAACAGGCCGTTACCAGGGTGGTGCAGCGCTCTATCTGAATAATATCACCTCACTGAGTGACACCCTTTACGTCTCTTATGGCCACGATATTGCCCCGAAGCACACGATAAAAGGTAACAGTAATAAATCGATAGGTTATTCAATCCCCTGGGGTTACTGGTGGCTCGATCTCTACGCCAGTCACAGTGACTACCGGCAATTTATGACCGCAAACTGGGCAAAATGGACGCTGAATAATAAGAACCGTTATTACAATGCGCAACTCAATCGACTGGTTTCACGCACCGTGCATCAGACCAGTACGGTTGGCCTGCAAATATTCGATGCGGAATCGCGTTACTCCCTGGATGATTTTGACCTTGTCAGCATGCATAAAAGAAGTGCGGGCTGGAAAGCGGTGCTGCAACATCAAATCAATGTTGATAATGCAGGTCTCGCAACCACACTAAGTTACCAAAGAAAGATGCCCTGGTTTAACAGCAGCAAAACTGTTGAGCAGGAGTATGGACTCATTGATAAGCAAGGCCGGATTGTTACTTTAGATCTTGAGGGTTCCATCAACTTTCGTGTCTATGAAAACTGGCTAAACTACTCTCCTCATTTCAGCCTGCAATATTCGCCCGATAGCCTCTCGTCACTCAACCGCTTTTCGCTGGCAAACCGCTGGACGGTGCGCGGTTTCGATGGTGAATATTCTCTTCAGGACAATAAGGGATGGTACTGGCGCAACGATCTTAGCTGGATAATTCCCGGCAAACCGATTCAGCCCTATATCGGTGTTGATGCAGGCCAGGTCTATGGCAATTACAACCAGCAGTATTATACCGGAAAAACCGTCACAGGCAGCGTTGTCGGCCTGCGTGGAAAACTTCTGCAAACACGCTTTGATCTTTTTGCCGGTACCCCGCTAAAAAAACCACAAGCCTTTCACACTGATCCACTTACGCTGGGTTTTTCATTGCAATGGAAATATTAAAAAAGATGGAGATTTTTTAATAAAAAACAGCTTTAAAAAATAAACACACTCACACAAAAAAAGGATAGAGATAATGAAGAAGCACAATTTTAACCTGGTATTCCTGGCTACCGTGGCCACATTGTGTGGACAGCCTGCGCTGGCTGCACTCAATACTTACACCCATGCAAATGGATCGACCGTCGTTAATATTAACCAGGCTGATGCAAATGGTCTTTCACACAATATGTATCAGAACTTTAACGTCACCAGTGATGGAATGGTCCTGAATAATAGCACCACAGATTTAGTGCGTGACAAGGGTGATCTTGCGCGAAACAGCAATCTGGATAAGTCAGCCAGCCTTATCCTGAATGAAGTTATCTCAAAAAGCTCTTCTTCACTGAACGGGTATATTGAAGTCGCCGGTCAAAAAGCGGATGTCATTATCGCTAACCCGAATGGTATTACCTGCTCTGGCTGTAGCTTCATTAACACCGGACGCGCCACGCTGACCACCGGAACGCCCACCTTTACCGATGGTACATTGACTGGTTTCAATGTGGCGAAAGGCACAATTACTGTTAATGGTGATGGTCTGAAAGGAGCCGATTACACCGACCTGCTGGCGCAGAAAATTAATATCCAGGGAGAGATCGATACCACTCAATTGAAAGCGATTGCCGGTATCTATGATTACAATATCACTTCCGGTTCGGCGACAGCGAGTGGAACGGTCAAAGCCTACGGCAACACCATTGATGTCAGCGCGCTGGGTGGGGCAACTGCGGGAATTATTCAGCTGGAGACTACTGATGCCGGTGCGGGTGTCAATAACAGCGGCGTACTGAATGCGACTAATCTCTACATTACAGCTAATGGCACATTAACCAACAACGGCACGATTGAAACCGGACTGCTGAGCGCTACCGCAGGTGGCAGCATAACGAACAGAGGAACGCTGTCTGCCAGCCAGGCTGTTCTGCAGACAACGGATGCGTTCACCAATAACGGCACCATTAAAACGACGGATTACGCCACCATCGTCAGCCTGGGGAAAATTTCTAACAACAATAATGCGCAGATTGATGCTGCTGGTGCTGTAAATATTATTTCTCTGGCCGGTAATATTGAGAACAGAGGAACCATCACGACGCCAAAAACGTTGGCCATGCAGACCGGTTATAATACGGTTGACGGTGTCGTCACGGCTGTCGCCAACACCAGCCTGCTCAATTCAGGGGCGATTCAGGCAGGTAACCTGAGTATGAATGCCGTTAAAGAGGTCAGCCTCCTGTCTGGCGGAGACGTGACTTCACAGGGTACAGCCTATGTTTCTGCGACAAAGGTCTCTAACGCAGCGACCCTGACCGCTCAGAATGCCTCTGTCGTGGCGAATGAGGTCAGCAATCAGGGCGTCATGCAGACAACCGGACTGTTAAACGTGTCGGGTAAAAACGGCATCTCTAATAGCGGTACCATGAGAGCGGGAACGCTGACACTGGCGACAGACGAGAAAATCAGTAACGCATCCTGTTTACTCTGGGTGCTGTGCAGTAAAGGCACAATGTCAGCCGATAAAATCACGATTACCGCACCGAAGATCGCCGCGATTAGTGATTTAAATGGTACTTATACGACGCAGGTACTTGAACTGAATAAGCCTGCGGCGACCCCGGCAACGGACACCAGCCTGTAACAGCCATAAAAAAACCCAGCCGAAGCTGGGTTTTTTCTTGCCGCCGAACCCGCAGGTTCAGGTGCCTTTTAATCTTATTTTTTAGCGCCTGGCACGCTGAAACGCTTGTTAAAGCGGTCAACACGGCCACCAGTTGCCACTTCACGCTGCTTACCGGTATAGAACGGGTGGCATTTGCCACAAACGTCCAGGTTCAGTTCGTGAGTCAGTGTTGAACGGGTGTGGATCTCGTTGCCGCAGGTACATTTGATTGTAACTGCTTCGTATTTCGGGTGAATACCTTGTTTCATGGGAAACCTCATAGAAGGCCGTGTCGCTCTCCGTGCCAGGCGTTAACCTGCACAGCACCACACGCGGTTGAACATTATAGGGTGTACTCCGGCCAGATATTTCTCACCGAAGGCGGCATATTATACAGGTAAGTTTCGATTGCTGCAAATATATGCTGAGATACCCGCCATAGGGGTCAGCGTGTACACTAGCTTCCCCGATAATTAAGCCGGAAAGAGAGAGTTATGCCCGTCGTTCAGGTTGCCCTGCCCGTCCCCTTGCCCCGCCTGTTTGACTATCTGCCGCCTCAGGGTCCGCAGCCGGTCATTGGCGGGCGCGTGAGTGTGCCCTTTGGCAATCGCAGGATGATCGGGATTGTGGTCGCCTTTCGTGACAGCAGCGATCTGCCGGAAGCACAACTCAAACGCGTGGTTGAGGTGCTGGACAGTGAGTCTCTCTATCCGCCGTCGCTGTGGCGCATCCTGAACTGGGCCGCCAGCTACTATCACTCTCCGCAGGGCGAAGTGCTGAGCCACGCGATTCCGGTGCTGCTGCGCCAGGGCAAAGCGGCGCAGGACAATCCCCTGTGGCGCTGGGAAATCACCGAGCAGGGCCGGGCAACCACGCCGGAAAGTTTAAAGCGGGCACCAAAACAGCAGCAGGCGCTGGCAGCACTGCGTCAGCAACCGCTCTATCGGCATCAGGTCAGTGAACACGATCTCACCGAGGCGACATTACAGGCATTGCGGGCCAAAGGCTTATGCGAACTGCATGAGCATCAGCCACAGATGCACGACTGGCGTACCACCTATGCCGTGAAAGGCGAACGTCTGCGATTAAACACCGATCAGGCGATGGCCGTGGGTGCGATTCGGGCAGATGATGAACATTACTCCGCCTGGCTGCTGGCGGGCATCACTGGCTCCGGCAAAACCGAGGTTTACCTCAGCGTGCTGGAAAATGTGCTGGCACGCGGTAAACAGGCGCTGGTGCTGGTGCCGGAGATAGGCTTAACCCCGCAGACTATCGCCCGCTTTCGCGAACGTTTTGATGCGCCCATCGATGTGCTGCACTCCGCCTTAAATGACAGTGAACGGCTGGCGGTCTGGTTGCGTGCGCGGCGCGGCGAAACGGCCATTGTGATCGGCACCCGATCGGCGCTGTTTACACCGCTGGCCCGTCCGGGCGTGATCATTATTGATGAAGAACATGACAGCTCCTATAAACAGCAGGAAGGCTGGCGCTATCAGGCGCGCGACCTGGCTGTCTTCCGTGCGCATGAAGAGGATATCCCGATTGTGATGGGATCGGCGACGCCTGCTCTGGAGACACTGCACAATGTCCGCAGCGGTAAGTATCGCCAGCTCGACCTGACAAAGCGCGCTGGCAACGCCCGACCGGCGCTGCAACAGCTTATCGACTTAAAAGGCGTGCAGCTGATCGGCGGCCTGGCGCCCGGTTTGATTGGTAAAATGCGCCAGCATCTGCAGGCTGATAATCAGGTGCTGCTGTTTCTTAACCGCCGCGGCTTTTCCCCCGCCCTGCTCTGTCACGACTGCGGCTGGATTGCAGAATGTACCCGCTGTGACCGCTACTACACACTGCATCAGCACCACCGCCAGCTACGCTGCCATCATTGCGACAGCCAGCGTCCGCTGCCAAATCAGTGCCCGCAGTGCGGTTCAACCCATCTGCTGCCGGTCGGGGTCGGGACTGAACAGCTGGAGCAGCAGCTCGGCACACTCTTCCCTGGCGTGCCGGTGTCGCGCATCGATCGTGATACCACCAGCCGCAAAGGGGCGCTGGAGCAGCATCTGGCTGACGTCCATCGCGGCGGCGCACGTATCCTTGTCGGCACGCAGATGCTGGCCAAAGGCCATCACTTCCCCGATGTCACGCTGGTATCGCTGCTGGATGTCGATGGCGCGCTGTTCTCAGCCGATTTCCGTGCAGCGGAACGCTTTGCTCAACTCTATACCCAGGTCGCCGGTCGCGCTGGCCGTGCTGGCAAACAGGGCGAGGTGCTACTGCAGACGCACCATCCCGAACACCCGCTGTTACAGACGCTATTGCACCAGGGTTATTCGGCATTCGCCCAGCAGGCACTCCTGGAGCGCCAGGCGGTTCACCTGCCGCCCTGGAGCCGGCATGCACTGTTCCGCGCGGAAGATATGGATAACCAGCAGGCGGCGGAATTCCTGCAGCAACTCCGCAATTTGCTGGAAGCGAGCCCGCTGAACGATAAGGCGATGTGGTTTATGGGTCCGTTGCCCGCTTTGCAGCCCAAACGCAGTGGACGCTGGCGCTGGCAACTGCTGCTGCAGCATCCTTCCCGGCAACGTCTGCAACAGTTACTGAGCAGTTCGTTGCCGCTGGTTTCAACGCTCCCCGCTGCGCGCAAAGTGAAATGGACGCTGGATATCGACCCGACCGAGAGCTGATTTTTGCTGACACTGCGAGCCAGATCGAAAAACGTCGCATAAGTCACAATTTTTATGCAAATTAAGTAACAACCAGCCGGGCAATCGTTAACAATGTTGCCCGGATTGCTTTCAGGTCAGGCAAAAACAGAATCGAACGCGCCATAACGCGTCAGGAGCATGTGTTGGAGCAGAATCAACAACCGCCCGCCGCCACGATGAAGGATGTCGCGGAGCACGCGGGCGTCTCAACCGCCACCGTATCGCGTGCGCTGATGAATCCGGAGAAGGTTTCTGCGGCGACCCGTCAGAAAGTCGAGCAGGCCGTTGCCGCCGTCGGCTATGCAGCACACGGCCCTGCGCGCAACGCGCGGCGTAACGAAACGCGAACCATTCTGGTGATTGTCCCTGACATCTGCGATCCCTTCTTTAGTGAAATCATTCGTGGCGTCGAAGTCACGGCAGCCGAAGAGGGCTATCTGGTGCTGATTGGTGACTGCGCTCATCAGAATCAGCAGGAGCGAACCTTTCTCAATCTGATGGTCACACGACAGATCGATGGCATGGTGCTGCTCGGGTCACAGTTGCCCTTTGATGCCAGCATTGATGAGCAACGCAACCTGCCGCCCATGGTGATGGCGAATGAGTTTGCGCCGGAAATGTCGCTGCCCACGGTCCACATCGATAACCTGACCGCCGCATTTGAAGCGGTCAATCATTTACTGCAGTTAGGCCACACGCAGATCGCCTGTATTGCCGGGCCGGAAGAGATGCCGCTCTGTCAGTATCGGTTGCAGGGCTATGTACAGGCGATGCGTCGCAGCGGGCTGACGGTTGATCCCACCTATATTGTGCGCGGTGATTTCACGTTTGAAGCAGGCGTTGCCGCCATGAATCAGCTGATGACTTTGCCACAACCGCCGCGCGCCCTGTTCTGTCACAGCGATATTATGGCGCTGGGGGCGATGAATCAGGCCAGACGCTGTGGACTGCGCATACCGGAGGATCTCTCTGTAGTGGGATTCGATGACATTGAGCTGTCACGTTACTGCGAGCCGCCGCTGACCACGGTGACACAGCCACGTTACCAGATTGGTCGGGAAGCGATGCTGCTGCTGCTGGATGAGTTAAATGGTAAACGGGTGATCAGCGGATCGCGGTTGCTGGATGCCGGCTTAACGATTCGTGGCAGTACGGCGCGCGCAAAAAAACGTGAAAAATAAGCCTGTTCGTCTGGTTTTTTCAGTAGATTCTTAAAGCGAACACTGCTGGTCAAAGTTCCGACCCTTGAGTAACATGGCGGACTCCTTGCCGGGCGCGTAAAATCATCATTTCGCCCAACTGGCACTATTTTTGAAGGGTATAAGAACGAGAGTGGCACAAAAAGATTACGTAGGCCGCGGGCGTTCAACAGGGACGCGTCGCAAAAAAAGCCCCAGCCGTGGCAAGAAGAGCAAAGTCGGTTCGGGAATATCTAAATTGATGATTGTACTGGCGGTCGCAGTGTTGGTGACCTTTGCCGGTGGTTTATGGTTCCTGGCGCATCACAAGAAAGAAGACGTGCCGGTCATTACGGATCATAAAGCCAACGGCAATGGCTTGCCGCCGAAGCCAGAAGAGCGCTGGAAATATATTAAAGAGCTGGAAAACCGTCAGGTCACCGTGCCAACGCCTATCGAACCCTCTTCAGGTGGCGAAGTGAAGTCGCAGACACAGCTGACCGACGAGCAGCGCCAGTTGCTGGAGCAGATGCAGGCTGATATGCGTCAGCAGCCGACGCAGCTCAACGAAGTGCCGTGGAACGAACAGACGCCGGCGCAACGTCAGCAGACGCTGCAGCATCAGCAGCAGTTGCAACAGCTGCAACGTCAGCAGCAGCAGGTTCAGCAACAACAGCAACTGCAACATCAGCAACAACAACAGGTTCAGCAACAGCGTCAGCAGTTGCAGGCCCAACAGCAACGCCAGCAACAGTTGCAGCAACAACAACAGCGTCAGCAACAGCAGCAATTACAGCAACAGCAACGTCAGCAGCAGCAGCAGCAGCAGCAAAACGTACAGCGCCAGTCGCAGCCTGCCCCCATTACGCGGGAACCGGACGTACAGTCTAAACCGCAGGAGACAGCGAAGGCGAAACCAGCGGAGAAAGCTTCTTCGCAGCGCTGGATGGTGCAGTGTGGTTCGTTCAAAGGCACTGACCAGGCTGAATCGGTGCGTGCAGGCTTAGCCTTTGAAGGCTTTGAAAGCCGCATTACAACCGGTGGCGGCTGGAATCGTGTGGTTATCGGTCCGTATAAAGACCGCGCATCCGCTGACAGCACCCTGAAACGCCTGCGCAGTTCCGGACACTCCAGCTGTATTCCACTCTCCGTCGGGGGTTGAAACCCGTCAAACCCGCCCCATATCTGTTGCATGATACTCCGCGCCCCGTGCGCGGAGTCCTTTTCCGACTGCAACAAGGGGTCTGCCCGTGACAACAATAGTAAGTGTACGACGCAACGGCCAGGTAGTGATTGGCGGTGATGGCCAGGCTACGCTCGGCAATACCGTGATGAAAGGCAACGTTAAAAAAGTGCGTCGTTTATACAACGATAAGGTGATTGCCGGATTTGCTGGCGGCACCGCAGACGCCTTCACCCTGTTTGAACTTTTCGAACGTAAACTGGAAATGCATCAGGGCCATCTGGTGAAAGCCGCGGTGGAACTGGCGAAAGACTGGCGTACTGACCGTATGCTGCGTCGCCTTGAAGCCTTGCTGGCCGTCGCGGATGAGTCAGCTTCTCTGATCATCAGCGGTAACGGTGATGTCATCCAGCCTGAAAACGATCTGATCGCCATCGGCTCCGGTGGGCCTTTCGCCCAGGCAGCGGCACGTGCGCTGCTGGAGAATACCGAAATGGGCGCACGCGACATCGTCGAAAAGTCGCTGAATATCGCGGGTGATATCTGCATCTACACTAACCACAACGTTAATTTCGAAGAATTAACGTCTAAGGCGTAAGGGTATAAATATGTCTGAGATGACTCCACGCGAAATCGTCAGCGAACTGAACCGCTTTATCATCGGCCAGGACAGCGCCAAGCGCGCCGTGGCGATTGCACTGCGCAACCGCTGGCGCCGCATGCAGCTCGACGAAGAGCTGCGTCATGAAGTGACCCCTAAAAACATTCTGATGATCGGTCCGACCGGTGTCGGTAAAACCGAGATCGCGCGTCGTCTGGCTAAGCTGGCCAATGCACCGTTCATCAAAGTCGAAGCGACTAAATTTACCGAAGTGGGTTATGTCGGTAAGGAAGTGGACTCTATCATTCGTGATCTGACCGATTCGGCCATTAAGATGGTGCGCAGTCAGGCGATTGAAAAGAACAAATACCGTGCCGAAGAGATGGCCGAAGAGCGCATTCTCGATGTGCTGATTCCGCCTGCGAAAAACAACTGGGGCCAGGCAGAGCAGAGCGCTGAGCCGTCTGCGGCGCGCCAGTCGTTCCGCAAAAAGCTGCGCGAAGGCCAGCTTGATGATAAAGAGATTGAGATCGATCTGGCCGCCAGCGCGCCTGGTGTTGAGATCATGGCGCCTCCTGGCATGGAAGAGATGACCAGCCAGCTGCAGTCGATGTTCCAGAACCTCGGCGGTCAGAAGCAGAAAGCCCGTAAGCTGAAGATCAAAGAAGCGATGAAGCTGCTGATCGAAGAAGAAGCGGCAAAACTGGTTAACCCTGAAGAACTTAAGCAGGACGCGATTGATGCCGTTGAACAGCACGGTATCGTGTTTATCGATGAGATCGATAAAATCTGTAAGCGCGGCGGCCAGAATGCCGGCGGCCCGGATGTTTCTCGCGAAGGTGTTCAGCGTGACCTGCTGCCGCTGGTTGAAGGCTGTACCGTTTCGACCAAACATGGCATGGTGAAAACTGACCATATTCTGTTTATCGCCTCAGGCGCGTTCCAGGTGGCCAGCCCTTCCGATCTGATTCCGGAACTGCAGGGTCGTCTGCCAATCCGTGTAGAGCTGCAGGCGCTGACCGTGAATGATTTCCAGCGCATCCTGACTGAGCCGAATGCCTCCATCACCGTACAGTACAAAGCGCTGATGAATACCGAGGGTGTGAACATCGAGTTCACCGAAGAGGGTATTCGCCGGATCGCAGAAGCCGCATGGCAGGTCAACGAAACCACCGAAAACATTGGTGCGCGCCGTCTGCATACCGTGCTGGAGCGTCTGATGGAAGATATCTCGTATGACGCCAGCGATCGTCACGGTGAATCCGTGACCATCGATGCTGATTATGTCGGTAAACATCTGGATGAACTGGTGGCTGACGAAGACCTCAGCCGCTTCATTCTCTGATTCACTGAATCAGCGCTTTTCCGAAGCCCAGCCCATCCGGCTGGGCTTTTTTATGCATGTTCTTGATCGAACGATGCTTTTTTCATACTGATGATTTTGCCAACAATCTGCATATAGCGATATACTTACCCTTCCTGTGGCAAACAGACGAAACCCCTATGAAATACGATACATCTGAACTCTGCGATATCTACCATGAAGAAGTGAATGTTGTTGAACCGCTTTTTTCAAACTTTGGTGGGCGCACTTCATTCGGTGGTCAGATTACCACAGTGAAATGCTTTGAAGACAACGGCTTACTCTACGATCTGCTGGAAGAGAATGGCCGGGGTCGCGTCCTGGTGATCGATGGCGGCGGCTCCGTGCGTCGTGCGCTGGTCGATGCGCAGCTGGCACGTCTGGCGGCCACCAACGAGTGGGAAGGCCTGGTGATTTACGGTTCGGTACGCCAGGTTGATGAGCTGGAAGAGCTGGAGATTGGCATTCAGGCCATTGCCGCGATTCCGGCAGGCGCTGCGGGTGAAGGGATTGGTGAAAGCGATGTGCGCGTCAATTTCGGCGGCGTCACCTTTTTCTCCGGCGACCATCTCTATGCCGATAACACCGGTATCATTCTGTCAGAGGATGCGCTGGACCTCGAATAGGCCAGACATGAAAACGGGTGCCTGAGCACCCGTTTTTCACATCAGCTGAGGCTTCAAACCTCTTCCATTTTTCCCAGCAAGGCACGCAGACGTTCCTGCCATACGTGCTGCTCTTCTTTCAGGTGCTGATTTTCACGCATCAGCGCATCGTGGTTGCCCGCGACTTGTTGCGCATCGTTACGCAGTGAGTTGTTCTGCTCTTTCAGCTCTTCGATTTCCATCTGCAACAGGGTGATGGTATCAATCGCCTGCTGTACTTTCGCTTCCAGTTTCTCAAACACTTCAAATGACATCTTTCTGACCTCTCCTAAATTCCTGCAAGGCGTTGATGATGCCAGCTTAAGCCAGCAACGTTGTCCCGATTGTATGTAGCCTCACCCCGCAAGTCCAGCAACGCGGCCTTTGCGGGCGTAGTCTGTAACACTTTTCAGCCAATCCCTGAATTTACGCTGCGCTTACTGAAGCTGCGTTCCGGCACTGGCCCGTTATCGCTGTAATGAGGCGCGAATAATGGCTTAAGAAAGCCAGAATACGCGAAAACGCGCATTTTTATGACACAGTACACAAAAAACGATTTCGCTATTTCTCGTTTATGTTCGTTAACGATAAATTCACATCAGCCCTACATAAAAGCTGGGTGCCTCATGGACTGAGAACAAAAACTGATAAAATTTAACCTCGCTTCAGGAACCACTATTATGAGTCAGACAACTAACACGCTCAAAGGTCAGTGTATTGCCGAATTTCTGGGGACAGGCTTGATTATTTTCTTCGGCGCAGGCTGTGTGGCTGCACTGAAACTCGCCGGTGCCGCCTTCGGTCAGTGGGAAATCTGCATTATCTGGGGCTTAGCCGTCTCAATGGCTGTCTATCTTACCGCTGGGGTATCAGGTGCGCATCTGAACCCTGCCGTTACGGTTGCGCTCTGCCTGTTTGCCAACTTCGAAGGCCGTAAAGTGGTGCCGTTTATTATGGCGCAAATTGCCGGGGCATTCTGCGCGGCCGCGCTGGTTTATGGCCTCTACTACAGCCTCTTTTTCGATTACGAACAAAGTCATCAGATGGTACGCGGTACGGTTCAGAGTCTGGATCTGGCGGGTATCTTCTCAACCTATCCTAACCCTCACATCAGCGTAGGTCAGGCGTTCCTGGTCGAGATGGTGATTACTGCCGTGCTGATGGCAGTGATTATGGCACTGACCGACGATGGCAACGGTGTACCGCGTGGGCCGATGGCACCGCTGTTAATCGGTCTGCTGGTCGCGGTCATTGGTGGGTCAATGGGTCCACTGACCGGCTTTGCTCTTAACCCGGCACGTGATTTCGGACCTAAGCTGTTCGCCTTCTTCGCTGGCTGGGGTAACGTTGCCTTCACAGGTGGTAAAGATATTCCTTACTTCCTGGTCCCTATTTTTGGCCCGCTGGTCGGTGCCTGCCTGGGTGCAGTCGGTTATCGCACCCTGATTGGCCGCTACCTGCCAGGTGCCGCTAAAGAACCTGCAAAAATTCCAGCAGACAAACCGGTTGCACGCGCTCAGCAGCGTAAAGCGTAAGTTTCACCTTTTATCATCAGGACTGAATTTATGACTACCACAGATAAAAAATATATTGTCGCGCTCGATCAGGGCACAACCAGCTCACGCGCTGTCGTTCTCGACCACGATTCCAATATCGTTGCGGTATCGCAGCGCGAATTTACTCAGATCTACCCGAAAGCGGGCTGGGTTGAGCATGATCCAATGGATATCTGGGCTTCACAAAGCTCTACGCTGGTGGAAGTGCTGGCCCATGCCGACATCCGCTCTGATGAGATTGCGGCTATCGGTATCACTAACCAGCGCGAAACCGCTATCGTGTGGGAAAAAGAGACCGGCAAACCTATCTATAATGCCATCGTCTGGCAGGATCCCCGCACCGCTGACTACTGTAACAAACTGAAGAAAGAGGGCCTGGAAGAGTATATCCAGCACACGACGGGTCTGGTGATTAACCCCTACTTCTCCGGGACAAAAGTGAAGTGGATCCTGGATCACGTTGAAGGCTCACGTGAGCGTGCAAAACGTGGCGAACTGCTGTTCGGTACCGTTGATACCTGGCTGGTCTGGAAAATGACTCAGGGCCGCGTTCACATCACCGACTATACCAACGCCTCACGTACCATGATGTTTAACATTCACAAGCTGGAGTGGGATCAGCGCATGCTGGATATCCTAGATATCCCGCGTGAAATGCTGCCGGAAGTGAAATCTTCGTCTGAAGTCTACGGTCAGACCAACATCGGTGGTAAAGGCGGTACGCGTATTCCTATCGCCGGTATTGCCGGTGACCAGCAGGCCGCGCTGTATGGCCAGCTGTGTGTACAGCCTGGCATGGCGAAAAACACCTACGGCACCGGCTGCTTCATGCTGATGAACACCGGTACTGAAGCGGTGACCTCGACCCATGGCCTGCTGACCACTATCGCCTGTGGCCCGCGCGGTGAAGTGAACTATGCGCTGGAAGGTGCCGTATTCATCGGTGGTGCCTCTATTCAGTGGCTGCGTGATGAAATGAAGCTGATCAGCGAAGCGGCTGACTCTGAATACTTCGCAATGAAAGTGAAAGACACCAACGGCGTTTACATGGTGCCTGCTTTCACCGGCCTGGGTGCACCTTACTGGGACCCGTATGCCCGTGGCGCAATCTTCGGTCTGACGCGCGGCGCAAACTCTAACCACATCATCCGCGCGACGCTGGAGTCGATCGCTTATCAGACGCGTGACGTGCTTGAAGCGATGCAGAACGATGCCAACACCCGCCTGCAGGCGCTGCGTGTGGATGGTGGTGCGGTGTCCAACAACTTCCTGATGCAGTTCCAGGCTGACATCCTCGGTACCCGTGTTGAGCGTCCGGAAGTGCGTGAAGTCACCGCGCTGGGTTCTGCCTATCTGGCGGGTCTGGCTGTCGGCTTCTGGCAGGATCTGGATGAAGTGCGCGCTAAAGCGGTTATTGAGCGTGAGTTCCGTCCAAGCCTGGAAACCACCGAGCGTAACTTCCGCTATGCCGGCTGGAAAAAAGCGGTTGCCCGCGCACAGGCGTGGGAAGACCAGGAGTAATCTCTGTGCCCGCGACGCTGGCCGTCGCGGGCCTTTTCCCCGCCCCACTGCCCCGCTGTGTTACACTGCCTGCCGGTTTTTTGTCAGGTAGATGCCATGAAACGAGAACTTGCCATTGAATTTTCCCGCGTAACCGAAGCTGCCGCCCTGGCAGGCTATCACTGGTTAGGACGCGGCGACAAAAATGCGGCTGACGGTGCGGCAGTCCATGCCATGCGTCATGTCCTGAACTCCATTGAAATTGACGGTCAGATTGTGATCGGTGAAGGCGAAATCGACGAAGCGCCGATGCTCTATATTGGCGAAAAAGTCGGTACCGGTCGCGGCGATGCGGTCGATATTGCTGTCGATCCGATTGAAGGCACCCGCATGACGGCGCTTGGCCAGGCTAACGCACTGGCTGTGATGGCCGTCGGCGATAAAGGCAGCTTTCTGCACGCCCCTGACATGTACATGGAGAAGCTAATTGTCGGTCCGGCAGCGCATGGTGCGATCGACCTCGACCTGCCGCTGGAAACCAACCTGCGTAATATCGCAATAGCGATGAACAAGCCGCTGTCGCAGCTGACCGTATCGATTCTGGCAAAGCCGCGTCACGATGCGGTGATTAGCCAGCTGCAGCAGCTGGGCGTGCGGGTATTTACCTTCCCGGATGGCGACGTCGCCGCCTCGATTCTGACCTGCATGCCGGACAGCGAAGTGGATGTGATGTATGGCATTGGTGGCGCACCGGAAGGCGTAGTCTCTGCGGCGGTGATCCGTGCACTGGACGGCGATATGCAGGGCCGGTTGCTGGCACGTCATCATGTGAAAGGCGACAGCGCTGAAAACCGTCGGCTCGGTGAGCAGGAGCTGCAGCGCTGTGCAGAGATGGGGATTGAAGCGGGTAAAAAGCTGACGCTGAGTGAGATGGCGCGCAACGACAACGTGGTGTTTGCCGCCACCGGCATTACCAGTGGCGAACTACTGAAAGGCATTACGCGTCAGGGCAATATTGCCACCAGCGAAACGCTGCTGATTCGCGGTAAATCACGCACCATTCGCCGCATCCAGTCGATTCACTATCTTGACCGTAAAGATCCGGCGCTCCATCCGTTTATCCTGTAACCGGCTGGTTGCCGCGCTCCGGCTGACGTGAGAGCGGCAACCAGCAGAGCAGCATCACCAGCGCGGTAAAGAACATCAGCATGCCAAGGCTGAACTGATCGCGCTGCGGCATCATGGCTGAGAGCCACGCCACCAGCCCCGATCCCAGATTCTGCATGCCGCCAATCAGTGCGCCCGCGCTACCCGCCAGCCACGCATACGGTTCCATCGCGCCTGAGGTCGCCAGCGGAAACAGCATACCGGCACCAAAGAAGAACAGCGCGGCGG
The DNA here is from genome assembly GCF_016658625.1 of Pantoea sp. S62. NCBI lineage: Bacteria > Pseudomonadati > Pseudomonadota > Gammaproteobacteria > Enterobacterales > Erwiniaceae > Pantoea > Pantoea sp. S62. The sequence goes on from NZ_JACVVI010000015.1 coordinate 40,304, forward strand.
GGACCAGCAGCGTCCAGATATTCATCACGCCGAACCACGCCGGGATCCACATCAGAATGCCCGCCAGCAGGCAGCTATTCACACCCCACCACATCAGGCTGTGCCATGAACCCTGCTCGCGCCCGGCAAACCAGGCACCAAAGAACGCAGCCGGAATCGGCAGGATGAACAGGATGCTGACGGTGAGGCTGTGCAGGCCGAGCACGCCGCCCAGCAGAACGCCACAGCTCGACTCAAAGACCGCAATCCCGGCCAGCGCGCCAATCAGCAGCACAATATAGCGGACGAAATTCGCGTCGCTGAGCAGGCGGGCATAACGTTTAAAGAAAGGGGTCACTTCTGCACTCTGCGGCCGGGTCTCCGGCAGCCAGCGCGCCATGGAACCGGTCACCGCCAGACAGAGCAGCAGCAGAAAGGCAAAACAGGCGTGCCAGCCAAAGAGCTGGGTCAGCAGTGCGCCAATCACCGGCGCCAGCAGCGGGCTGACCAAAATGCCCATATTAAGCAGGCTGTTAGCGCGGCGCAGCGCGTGACCCTCGTAGAGATCGCGCGGCATGGTACGGGCCATCACGCCTGCCACGCCGGTTCCCAGCCCCTGAATAGCACTGCCGAGCACCAGCATATTGAGTGATGTCGCCATCAGAGCCGTGATTGCGCCGATCATAAAGATCATCATGCCCGCCAGGATCACCGGACGACGGCCCACGCTGTCTGACAGCGGACCGTAGATCAGCTGGGATCCGCCATAGGTCATCAGATAGGCCGCCATCACTCGCTGCAGCGCGCCATCCCGCACATTCAGGGCGTCCGCCATCACCGACATCGCCGGGACGTAGATAGTCTGTGCCATCTGCCCGACAGCCACCAGCACAATGAGCATCACCAGCAGTGGGCGATTTTCCAGTTTACTAATCATGATTATGCAAAATTTCTTTCTGTGAAAGGAGGTTAAAACAGCGGTTCACCCGCCAGTCATCTTGTTATGGCGGGCAAAATATCAGGATTAGATGACAAAGCGAGAGGTAAGCGAAAAGGTCCCGGCTTGCGCCTGTCAAGTTTATGCGCCAGCCTGTAAAGACAAAGCAACAGTTTGTCGATTAGAGCCTTTGCCAGGGCGCAGGCTGGCAATCTCACCGGCGAGTCGCGAAAATAGTGACCTGCCTGAATAATCAACAACCAGGGAGTGATTATGGCTGAGTGGGTCAATGGTGAAGTAAAGGAAGTCAAAAACTGGACTGATGCATTGTTTAGTCTCCGGGTAAAAGCGCCCATCGATCCCTTTATCGCCGGGCAATTTGCCAAGCTGGCGCTGGAAATCGACGGTGAGCGGGTGCAGCGCGCTTACTCCTACGTTAATGCGCCGAAAGATGACCTGCTGGAGTTTTATCTGGTTACGGTGCCAGACGGCAAGCTGAGTCCGCATCTGCAGGCACTTCAGCCGGGCGATCAGGTGATGGTCACCAAAGAAGCTGCGGGATTCTTTGTGCTGGATGAAGTCCCGGAGTGCAAAACCTTATGGATGCTGGCAACCGGCACCGCGATTGGTCCCTACCTGTCGATGCTCCAGCAGGGCGAAGGGCTGGATCGCTTTGAAAACATCGTGCTGGTGCATGCTGCGCGCTATGCGGCTGACCTGAGCTTTTTGCCGATGATGCAGCAGCTGCAGCAGCGCTATCACGGTAAATTGCACATCCAGACGGTAGTGAGTCGCGAAGCGATCCCCGGTTCGCTGACGGGCCGGGTCCCGGCGCTGATTGAAAATGGCGAGCTGGAGCGTGCCACCGGATTAACGCTGGATGCCGACAGCAGCCATGTGATGCTGTGCGGCAACCCGCAGATGGTGCGTGATACGCAGCAGTTACTGAAAGAGACGCGCGAGATGCGCAAACACCTGAAGCGTAAGCCGGGCCATATCACCAGTGAACATTACTGGTGAGCCGTTTGCCGGTATCGCACCGGCTGCGTCGCGGTACCAAACCGGTTAGCGCCAGGGGTACCGCGAAAGACGCCGAGATCGAGCAGCAGGCCAGCTATCAACATAAACGGAATGGCGCGGCCCAGCAGCCAGGGCAGTACACTCCCCAGCATGCTCCAGTTTCCCGCCACCAGCAGCCAGGCAACAATCACCAGAAACCCCCAGTAGCCACGTCGGTTACGATCGTGCAGCCGTTTAACCATAACCGCGCTGGCGGGCCACAGCAGGCAGACCACGCCAAAGGCCGCCATCTGGGTATCAATCCAGTCGTTTGCTGCTAAGACGAATAACAGTGTCGTGGTCAGCAACCAGACCGCCTGCCAGATCCAGAAATCACGTCGTCCCAGCCGGCCGCGCCAGGAAAAACACCCTTGTTGTAACGTCATGCATTATCATCCAGAGAGAAGAGAACCGCCGCGCTTTTGACCTCGCGGATAAAAACCGTTTTAATTTGCGCCTGAGTTTACGGGTTAGGATCGACAAAATGAAGAATTTGCCTGGCGCACTGCTGTTATCGTTTGCGCTGACGGTTCCGGTCTTTGCCGCCGATCCGCCACCGCAGGATCGGCCCGATGCGTTGCCCACCGCGCCTTATCTGCTGGCGGGCGCGCCCACCTTTGATATGACTATCGGCCAGTTTCGCGAAAAATATAATCTGGCCAATGCAGCGCTGATGCTGCCGGAGTATCGCGCTATTGATAACCGGGGTGATAAAAGCAACCTGACTCGCGCCGCCAGCAAAATCAATGAAACGCTCTATGCCTCAACCGCGCTGGAGCCCGGCACCGGCAAAATCAAGACGCTGCAGATTACCTGGCTGCCACTACCTGGCCCGGACCAGAGCGCCTCGCAGCAAAAAGCACTGGCCTACATGACCGCCATGCTGCGCTTCTTTGTACCGGGATTAAGTACCGACGAGGGGCGTAAAAAGCTGGAGGGTCTGCTGAAGGAAGGTAAGGATTTACCCTACTTTGCGCAGGTCGACGGCGCATTGCGTTTTGTGGTCGCTGACAACGGCGACAAGGGGCTGACCTTCGCGGTCGAACCGGTCAAACTGGCGCTCGCGAGTCCCTGATGATGTGGCTGAAAATGACGAAAAGCAAAGCCATCACTACATTTGATCTCTATACTGTCTGGCAGACAACGCTGCCGGCTGGCAGCGATTTTTCATGTATCGCGTTATGCGGAGGATAGAATGCGACATCCACTGGTTATGGGTAACTGGAAGTTGAATGGCAGCAAGCAGATCACAGCTGAACTGATCGCCGGTCTGCGCAAGGAACTCTCTGGCGTTGAGGGTTGTGGCGTCGCCATTGCACCGCCAGCGCTCTATCTCGAGCAGGCAAAACACGCCATCTCCGGTAGCCACATCACACTGGGTGCGCAGAACGTGGACGTTAACCTGTCTGGCGCGTTTACCGGTGAAGTTTCCGCTGAAATGCTGAAAGATATCGGCGCGAAATATATCATTATCGGTCACTCAGAACGCCGCACTTACCACAAAGAGAGCGACGAGTTCATCGCGAAGAAATACGCGGTACTGAAGTCAGTGGGCCTGGTCCCGGTACTGTGCATTGGTGAAACCGAAGCAGAAAACGAAGCGGGTAAAACCGAAGAAGTCTGCGCGCGTCAGCTGGATGCCGTTCTGGAAACTCAGGGCGCTGAAGCGTTCAAAGATGCGGTTATCGCGTATGAGCCCGTCTGGGCCATCGGTACCGGCAAATCTGCGACCCCTGCTCAGGCACAGGCCGTCCACAAATTCATCCGTGATCATATCGCGAAGAAAGATGCGGCTATCGCAGAACAGGTCATCATTCAGTACGGCGGCTCGGTTAACGATAAGAATGCTGCTGAGCTGTTCACCCAGCCTGACATCGATGGCGCGCTGGTTGGCGGTGCGTCACTGAAAGCAGATGCTTTCGCGGTAATCGTTAAAGCTGCGGCGGCTGCAAAAAGCGCTTAAGCATTAGCATTCCGGTCAGAGGCGGCGCTTAAGCCGCCTTTTTTATGGGCGCAATCAGCTGACAGGCGTGATCCTGCAACTCCTCCGCCGAACCACTGTTCAGTAGCAGCCAGTTCCGCTCTATCGCCATTAACACCAGTCGCCCATCGCTTAATTCAGCCAGTGCCAGCCCATATTTCCCCATCTCTGTGCGTGCCTGTGGCCGTTCATCGGCAAGCCGGATAAAGGCACTCTGCTGAGTCAGCTCACCTGCCGTCAGGGTTCGCAGCCAGTAGCGGTGCTTACGTAGCATGAGTTCCTGCCACTGACCGCCCAGCTGCGGCGTCAGCTGATCCAGCTGTTGACGCACATCGGGTCGCAGACAGGAGAGATGAATATGGAGCTGATTCTGCGTGCGGCCATATTGTGAATTGATCGCCAGTGACAGAACCCGATCAGCAATGGGTGAGCCACGTCGCTGTGCAAGCAGGGTTCGTTCATGCCACGCAAGGGCAAAATAGTTGGGCGTCGCGGGTTGCAGTAACCGGGGGCTTTCGATACCGGTGATTTTGTCGAGCGGGATCAGCAGATACTGCAACGGCCCGTTCATATCTTTCAGCATGGCATAGCGATGCGGCTGGTCGACACGCTGGCAGGGCGCAGGGTCTCCGCTGTTTTGCTGATGAGGCAGGCATTTCTCGCTGACGATCTGCCAGAGTGCATCACTGTTCTTTTTGAAATGCAGTGCGGCGGCCAGCATCCCCACAGCAGCCAGCGCCAGCAGAGCGGCAACCAGGCGGGTTGCACGACGATTGGTCGGCATAACAACGCTTCCTGAATGGTTTAGCAGCCTGCATCCTCGCCTGCCGGGAAAAAAATGTCACGGGGAATTCGGCCTGATGAACTGGCGGCTGGGCAGAGAAGAGAAAAGACGTGAGGGTGGCGGACAAGCGGTCAGCGCAGAGCGCACTGACCGCAATACATTATGGTTTCATGACCTCGTCATAGCTGCCGCCATCGGCGAAGTGGGCTTTCTGAGCCTGCGCCCAGCCACCAAACTTGTCCTGAATGGTAAACAGCTTCACTGGCGCAAAGGTGCTGGCAAATTTCTTCGCGATTTCAGCATCACGCGGACGATAGTAATTCTGTGCAGCGATGGTCTGGCCTTCTGGCGAGTAGAGATATTTCAGATACTCATCAGCGACTTTACGCGTGCCCTTTTCATCCACCACTTTGTCGACCACCGACACGGTCGGTTCAGCCAGAATCGATTCGCTCGGGGTAACAATCTCGAACTTATCTTTGCCCAGTTTGTTAACGGCCAGATAAGCTTCGTTTTCCCAGGCGATCAGCACATCACCAATCCCGCGCTCAACGAAGGTGTTGGTTGCGCCACGTGCACCCGAATCCTGTACTTCAACGTTTTTGAAGAGCGCTCTGACGTAAGCCAGTGCTTTGGCCTGATCGCCGTTGTTATGATCCAGTGCCCAGCCCCAAGCCGCCAGATAGTTCCAGCGTGCGCCGCCGGACGTTTTCGGGTTCGGGGTAATCACAGATACGCCAGGTTTGGTCAGGTCACTCCAGTCATGGATACCCTTAGGGTTATCTTTACGAACCAGGAAGACAATGGTCGAGGTGTAAGGCGCAGAGTTGTCCGGCAGACGCTTGATCCAGTTCTTATCAATACGACCACGTTCGGCAATGGCATCAACATCCGATTGCAGCGCCAGTGTGACCACATCCGCACGGATGCCGTTAATCACGGAGGTCGCCTGCTTGCCAGAGCCACCATGCGACTGGCGGACCACGACATTATCGCCGGTTTCCTGTTTATAGTGCGCACTGAACGCTTTGTTGTACTGTTCGTACAGCTCACGCGTTGGATCATAGGAAACGTTTAACAGCTGAATGTCTTTCGCCAGCACGCTGGTTGAGGCCAGCAACAGGGTAACGCCAATACTCCACTTGTTCATTACGCACTCTCCCAATGTCGTTATGGGCTAAGCGTGACATAAACTATTACAGAGCTAAAAGAATTAAAAATAAGCTGTTATAACCGCGGGGAATATAGAAGGAAAATGCCGGGGCATGCTGTGCAGCACACCCCCGCAGGGGAATTAATAGAGCTTTTTCGCGGTGTCCAGCCAGTCGCGCTTGAACGGACGCTTCATGTTTTCAATGGCGTCGACGATATCGTGATGCACCATCTTCTCGTTCTGAATACCGACACAACGGCCGCCGTAACCCTGCATCAGCAGTTCAATTGAGTAAGCGCCCATGCGTGACGCCAGGATACGGTCATAAGCACAAGGTGCCCCACCACGCTGAATATGGCCCAGAACGGTCGAACGGGTTTCACGTTTGGTTTCTGTTTCAATGAAACGCGCCAGATCGTCTATATCGCAGATGTGTTCGGTAATCGCTACGATAGCGTGTTTTTTACCTTTGGCGATGCCCGCTTTGATTTCCGCAACCAGCTCTTCGCGGGTATACGGGAACTCTGGCAGGACGATGAACTCACAGCCACCGGCAATCGCCGCTGCCAGGGTCAGATCACCACAATAGCGGCCCATCACTTCAACAATCGAAATACGCTGATGCGAAGAAGAGGTATCACGCAGGCGGTCAATCGCTTCAACCACGGTTTCCAGGGCAGTGAAATAACCGATGGTGTAATCCGTTCCGGCCACGTCATTATCGATGGTGCCTGGCAGACCGATGCAGGGGAAGCCCATTTCAGTCAGGCGCTTAGCACCCATGTAAGAACCATCACCACCAATTACAACCAGCGCATCGATGCCGCGCTTTTTCATGTTCTCAATGGCAACCTGGCGCACATCTTCATTACGGAACTCAGGGAAACGCGCTGAGCCCAGGAACGTGCCGCCACGGTTAATCATGTCGGAGACGCTGTAGCGATCAAGATTGATCATGCGATCTTCGTACAATCCCAGATAACCGTCATAGATCCCAAAAACTTCCAGTCCTTCACTCAGCGCGGAACGAACCACTCCACGAATAGCTGCGTTCATGCCTGGGGCGTCACCGCCGCTGGTTAATACACCAATTTTTTTGATCATGACAACCTCTGGATTGTTCAAAACTAAGGGTTAATCCTGCCTGTCGATCGCTGCTGAAGGTCATTTTACGATTAGCGCGACATGTGATGGCAGATAGTATATCAAAGGCTTGCTGCTGAATTGATTCAGGTCAGACAACTTTTCACTATTTTTTGCAGCAATGTTAGCGTTACGTCATTCCTTTCGTATCGATTTGATTCATTTACGTTAAAAACCTAAAGAATCCTCTCTCTCGAACGGTACCACAGAACAGGGATCCTGATGGATAATTACGTCTGACCCAGGAAATTCTTTGCGCAACGCCTTCTCAACCTGATCGGCTACCCGGTGCGCCTGCACCAGTGGCAACTGGTCTTCCAGTTCCAGATGTAGCTGAATAAATTTAGTCGGGCCGGACTGGCGGGTTCGCAGATCGTGGACGCCCTGCACCTGTGGCCAGTTTGTCGCCAGCGTCAGAATCTGCTGCCGCTCCTCTTCCGGTAGCGCGCGATCCAGCAATGACTGCACCGCCTCATAGCCCATACGCAACGCACTGTAGAGAATGAAAATGCCAATCCCCAGCGCGAACAGGGCATCTGCCCGGGCAAAGCCATAGCTGCTCAGGACCAGCGCGATCAGAATGGCACCATTCATGATGACGTCCGACTGATAGTGCAGCATGTCAGCCCGAATCGCCTGGCTACGGGTTTTACGCACCACCCAGCGCTGAAAGGCGACCAGCACCAGCGTTGAGCTCAGTGCCACAACGGTCACCACAATACCGACGCCGGGTGCCCGCATCTCACTGGGCGAGGCAAGATGCTGCAGGCCGGTCAGAAACAGAAACAGTGCCGAGCCGGAGATAAACATACTTTGCGCCAGTGCTGCCAGCGACTCTGCTTTGCCGTGCCCGAACGTGTGATCTTCGTCGGCAGGCTGCAGCGCATAACGCACCACCAGCAGATTGGTCAGCGAGGCAGCGATATCCACCAGCGAGTCCACCAGTGAGGCCAGCAAACTCACCGAACCGGTGTACCACCAGGCAAAAATTTTCACGATTAACAGCACAGATGCAAGAATGGTGGCGGCCAGCGCAGCACGCTTTACCAGTCGGCCATAAGAGGGTTGCATGCCAGATTCCCTATGCAGCATCAGCGACGATGCGTACTCAAATGAAAGAATGGCTAAAGTTTAACACCAGGAGGCGGGCAGTGCTTAGCGGGTCATTCAACGGCTCAGTTTCTTTTGCAAAAGCCTGGCAGGCATAAAAAACAAGCCCCGACCTCGGGGAGGACGGGGCAAAGTGTCATACACATCAGTGTCAGACCACAGTCATGTGCTGGTCTGGGCTGAGAAAGACGCGGCGATTACTTTTTGCCGCCCTTTTTCCCTGCTTCTGATGCTTTTTCACGATCGTTTTTGAAGTTTCCGCCGCCGCTGCTCTGGCCGCCTTTCTTACCGGCTTCAGACGCTTTTTGCGGATTATCTGCGAAATTACCTGAACCACCACGATGCTCTGCCATAACTTACTCCGTTAATAGATTCATTCAGGACTACATAATGTGGTTGTTGCTCCCTGAGACTTCGCAAAGACACTTAACTTCCCTGCAGTGACAGGATTAAGTGTAGAGGGTGCGCCTGAACCGGCAAGCGTAACGCGGGAAAACCAACACGTTGATAGTTAAGATAAAAGCTTACACCACAAGGTTATAAATCTATCATTTTCAGTGGCTTAAAGTATTTAAATGGCCTTAAAATGCTTACCGGTACGCTTAAATTTACGTTATGGCCTGAATAGTCAATAATCGTCGGGCCTGACAAACAAACGTTAAACAAGCGCTAATAAAATGGAGGTTTTGTTGCGCGGTGATGATTCCAGTCAAATTAAAAAAAGCGAAAAAAAGATAAAAAAAACCCCCACCATCATGGCGGGGGAAGACAGGGATGTGTCTATGGCAAGGAAAACAGGGATACTATGTTACTGGTTACTGCTGGTACTACTCACTGCCTGCAGCGATGACACTGACTGCAGATTCGAAAACTGTCGCAGCTCGTTAAGTCGCCGCTGGTAATTCTTCTGCAACGTGGCCTGCTGGTCCGGCGTTAGCAGTTGAAACATTTGATTCTGTACGCGCGCCATCTCAACCTGCTGTTCAACCTGAACTCTGGCGATGACTTCCGCCTTTGCGCGGATGGCCGCTTCGTTAAACTGGTCTGCAGTCACTAAGTCGTGTAGTGCTGCGATATCGTCAATATGAACGACCGGGCGCTCATGTCGGGCCTGTTGCATCAGGTCCCGCATCTGCTGACGCTGCTCTTCAGTCAGCTCGATACCATCGAACATGTGGCTTTGCGGATTTTGCGTCATACTGCCTGTCGGCAATCCGCCATGATGCATCTCGTCAATCGTCGTCGCATCTTTAGCACCTGCGCTGGCGAGACTCAGAGCCATCGCTGAGGCAAGGACGACGGCGGTTAATTTGCGCATCGTGTACTCCAGTTCGTTCCGTTTTGCGATTCAACGAGAGCCAGTGTACGGCGACAGCTGCAAACATCCGTCAGGGGGTGTAAAACTACGTAAAGCGATAGATAGGTGCGCCAGGAACACGGTATTTTGCCTGCGGAGGGCTACAAAAATGAATAAAATCCTGTTGGTAGATGATGACCGCGAATTAACTTCGCTTTTAAAAGAACTGTTAGAAATGGAAGGGTTTGAAGTGGTGGTAGCCAGCGATGGTGAACAAGCGCTGAACCTGCTCGATAACTCTATTGATTTGCTTTTACTGGATGTCATGATGCCGAAGAAAAACGGTATCGACACCCTGAAAGAACTGCGACAGCAACATCAGACCCCCGTCATCATGCTAACGGCGCGCGGCAGCGAGCTGGATCGCGTACTGGGCCTTGAACTGGGTGCAGATGACTATCTGCCCAAGCCGTTTAACGATCGCGAACTGGTGGCGCGTATCCGCGCTATTCTGCGGCGCTCCAACTGGAGTGAACAGCAGCAGCAACACGACAATAGCTCGCCCACACTGGAAGTGGACTGCCTGCGGCTCAATCCTGGCCGTCAGGAAGCGAGTTTTGATGATGTCACGCTAGATCTCACCGGCACGGAGTTCACCCTGCTCTATCTGCTTGCGCAGCACCTGGGCCAGGTTGTATCGCGTGAACATCTGAGTCAGGAAGTGCTGGGCAAGCGCCTGACACCTTTTGACCGCGCCATTGATATGCACATCTCAAATCTGCGTCGCAAGCTGCCTGAACGCCGTGACGGTCATCCCTGGTTTAAAACCTTACGTGGCCGCGGCTACCTGATGGTTTCGGCATCATGATTGGAAGTCTGACCACCCGTATCTTCGCCATCTTCTGGTTAACGCTGGCGCTGGTGTTGATGCTGGTGCTAATGGTGCCCAAGCTCGATTCACGACAGATGACCTCGCTGCTGGAGAGTGAGCAGCGGCAGGGCATCATGATTGAGCAACACGTCGAAGCAGAGCTGTCACAGGATCCCCCTAACGATCTGATGTGGTGGCGTCGTCTGTTTCGCGCCGTGGAGAAGTGGGCACCGCCGGGTCAGCGGCTGCTGTTAGTGACCAGTGAAGGTCGGGTGATTGGCGCGCAACATAATGAAATGCAGGTTATCCGCAATTTTATCGGCCAGTCTGATAACGCCGATCATCCGCAGAAGAAGAAATATGGTCGTGTTGAGCTGGTAGGGCCTTTTGCCGTCCGGGATGGCGAAGATAACTACCAGCTTTACATGATCCGTCCCGCCAACAGCTCCCAGCTCGATTTCGTCAACCTGCTGTTTGACCGTCCGTTACTGCTGCTTATTGTCACCATGCTCATCAGCTCACCGCTGCTGCTGTGGCTCGCCTGGAGCCTGGCGCGTCCGGCGCGTAAGCTGAAATATGCCGCCGATGAAGTCGCAAGCGGAAACCTGCGTCAGCATCCGGAACTGGAATCGGGCCCACAGGAGTTTCTGGCGGCGGGTTCCAGCTTTAACCAGATGGTCAGTGCGCTGGAGCGGATGATGACCGGTCAGCAACGTCTGCTATCGGATATCAGCCATGAGCTTCGTACCCCGCTTACCCGTCTGCAACTGGCTACCGCGCTGCTGCGTCGGCGTCAGGGCGAAGGTAAAGAGCTGGAGCGGATTGAGATGGAAGCACAGCGTCTTGATGGCATGATCAACGACCTGCTCGTGCTGTCACGCACCCAGCATAAAAATGCACTGGTCAGCGAAGCGATGAAGGCGAATCAGCTGTGGAATGGGGTGCTGGAAGATGCCCGTTTCGAAGCGGAACAGATGGGCAAGAAGATGGATATCCCCTACCCGCCTGGCCCGTGGCCGCTCTATGGCAACCCTCATGCGCTGGAGAGTGCGCTGGAAAATATCGTCCGCAATGCGCTGCGCTATTCACACACGCATATCAGCGTCAGCTTCTCCGTCGATATTTCTGGTATCACGGTACACGTTGATGATGACGGTCCTGGCGTGAGCCCGGAAGATCGCGAACAGATTTTCCGTCCCTTCTATCGTACTGATGAAGCACGCGATCGTGAGTCAGGCGGTACCGGCCTTGGCCTGGCGATTGTCGAAACAGCAGTGCAGCAGCATCGCGGCTGGGTTAAAGCCGATGACAGCCCACTGGGCGGCCTGCGTCTGACCCTCTGGTTGCCACTCTACTCCTCCGGTCGTCAATAATTTGCTATGCTTCGGCCCCTGTCATCGGGGGCCTTATGCTTAACATTGTCTTGTTTGAACCAGAAATTCCGCCAAATACCGGCAATATCATTCGCCTGTGCGCCAATACGGGCTTCCAGCTTCATCTGATTCAGCCGCTCGGCTTCGCGTGGGATGACAAGCGTTTACGTCGCGCCGGACTGGATTACCACGAATTCACGGCCATAAAATTCCATGCTGACTATCAGGCGTTTATCGCCGCGGAGTCGCCTGAACGTCTGTTTGCGCTGACGACCAAAGGGACGCCTGCACACAGTGCCGTCGCGTATCAGGCGGGCGATTATCTGCTGTTTGGACCTGAGAGCCGTGGACTGCCAGCGGAAATTCTGGCGGCATTACCGGCGCAGCAGAAAATCCGCATCCCGATGAGAGCGGAGAGCCGCAGCATGAATTTATCGAATGCCGTGTCGGTGGTGGTCTATGAAGCGTGGCGCCAGCTGGATTACGCGGGCGCACTGATTAAAGACTAGATGCCGTCGCCAAACTGAAAACCGGCCAGGCTGCCATTGAAGTGCTGATCCATATCCATTGACGGCTTTTCACTGCCTGGCTTGCCGACGATACGCGCGGGTACGCCTGCTGCCGTGGTATGTGGTGGTACAGGCTGTAACACCACAGAACCCGCGCCGATTTTTGCTCCCCTGCCGACTTCAATGTTGCCCAGCACTTTCGCACCGGCACCAATCATCACCCCTTCGCGGATTTTCGGATGGCGGTCGCCGCTGGTTTTGCCAGTACCGCCCAGCGTCACCGATTGCAGGATCGAGACATCATTCTCAACCACGGCGGTTTCACCAATCACAATGCCGGTGGCATGGTCGAGCATGATGCCGTGGCCTATATTCGCAGCGGGATGAATATCGACAGCAAAGGAGACGGAAATTTCATTCTGCAGATAAACCGCCAGCGCGCGTCGGCCTTCATTCCACAGCCAGTGACCAATGCGGTAGGCCTGAAGCGCATGGAACCCTTTGAGATAGAGCAGCGGCGTGGAATATTTATCGACCGCCGGGTCGCGCTGACGTACCGCCTGAATATCGTAAGCCGCTGACAGTATCATTGACGGATCTTCACGGTAGGCTTCTTCAACGATTTCACGAATGGCGATAGCAGGCATAATCGGGTTTGCCAGCTTGTTGGCCAGCATGTAACTCAGTGCACTACCGAGATTTTCATGCTTGAGCAATGTCGCGTGGAAGAAGCTGGCCAGCATCGGCTCACAATCAGCCAGGGCGCGCGCTTCTGCTTTGATATTATTCCAGACCAGTTCTAACTCATCAGACGACATTGCTGCTTTCTCCCGATAAAAAAAGCGCCTGAATGGCGCTGCAGGTGATGATGCTACGCTTCCTGCGTTAGCTGATGCTGTTTTCGTCCTTCCTTGTTCGTCCCAGCAGGCTCAATGCTGCATCTCTCGCCGGTTTTTCGCAATACAACACCTGATAAATCTGCTCGGTGATCGGCATTTCCACACCAAAACGTGCAGCCAATGCTTTGACTTCTTTGGTGTTTCTGTACCCTTCTACAACTTGTCCGATAATGCGTTGCGCGCTATCTACATCTTCGCCCTGGCCCAGCATCATGCCAAAACGACGATTTCGTGACTGATTATCGGTACAGGTCAGCACCAGATCGCCCAGACCCGCCATACCCATAAAGGTAGTGGAATCGGCACCCAGCGCTGCGCCCAGCCGGCTCATTTCAGCCAGACCACGGGTGATCAGTGCAGTTCGCGCGTTCGCGCCAAAACCAATTCCGTCGGACATACCAGCACCGATAGCAATCACGTTTTTTACCGCGCCGCCCAGCTGTACGCCGATGAAATCAGGATTGTTATAAACGCGGAAGCTTTTACCGCAGTGCAGCTTCTGCTGCAGGTCGTCAGCAAACTGCGCATCCGTGGCGGCCAGCGCGATGGCCGTCGGTAATCCTGCCGCCAGCTCTTTCGCAAAGGTCGGCCCGGAGATCACGGCCAGCGGAATGGCATCGCCTACGATTTCACGTGCCACGTCCTGCAACAGACGGCCCGTCTCTTTTTCCAGCCCTTTGGTCGCCCAGACAATACGTGAGTCTGGCCGCAGATGAGGTTTAATCTGCTGCAGCACATCGCCAAACACATGACTCGGCACCACGATTAATAAATCGCGGCTGGCGGTAATGGTTTTGGTCAGATCAGGCTCAAGGGAGAGGTTATCGGGAAACGGGACATCGGGCAGGAAAGCAGTGTTGCAGCGGTCAGTCTGAAGTTGCGCCAGATGCGCCGGGTTATGTCCCCACAACAGCACCGGGTGGCCGTTACGGGCCAGCGTAATCGCCAAAGCGGTGCCGTAGGAACCGGCACCGATGACGCTAATCGAAGCGTGAGTTGTCATCAGGCATCCTGATGTGGTTCAGCACCTTCTTCACCTTGTTGCTGCTGCAGGTAGTTCATGAACAGCGCATCAAAGTTAACCGGTGCCAGGTTCAGCTGCGGGAAGGTACCACGTGATACCAGGCTGGTAATGCATTCGCGTGCGTATGGGAACAGAATGTTCGGGCAGTATGCACCCAGGCAATGTGCCATCTGCGTTCCTTCGATACCGCTGATGGTGAAAATACCGGCCTGCTGAACTTCACACAGGAAAGCGGTCTCTTCGCCCACAGTTGCGGTTACAGTCACACGAAGTACCACTTCGTAAACTTCGTCAGCCAGCTGAGAAGATGCAGTATCCAGGTCCAGCTTAACGTCCGGTTCCCACTCTTTCTGGAAAACCTGCGGGGCATTTGGCGCTTCAAAGGAGATATCTTTAGTGAATACGCGCTGAATCTGGAACTGCATTTCGTTGGTGTTGTGTTCTGACATGTGACCAAATCCTATATATGAGGTTGTCCGGCGTAAAATTACGCCTGCAGTAAGGGATCTAAACCTTCGCGATTATCGAGTGCGAATAAGTCATCGCAGCCGCCAATGTGCTGCGCATCAATAAAAATCTGAGGCACGGTGGTACGACCGCTACGCTTGATCATCTCTTCGCGCTTCGCCATATCGCCATCAATGGGGATTTCCTGAAACGAAACACCTTTTTGCGTTAACAGCGCCTTCGCACGATGGCAGTAAGGACAGGTGGCCTTGGTATACATTTCAACATTTGCCATGATCAGCACCTCTGTAAGATTATTTACCGCGAACTAACGGCAGATTTTCGCCGCTCCAGCCACTGATACCCTCTTTCAGCACTGAAACCTGCTCAAAGCCTGCCGCGCTTAGATGTGCAGCAGAATCGCCTGCGCTTTGTCCGGTTGCACACACCACAATTATGGGCTGCGCTTTATGCTTTGCCAGTTCGTCGAGGTTGCCTTTTTTAATCTCAGCGGCTGCCACATTCAGCGCACCTGAAATATGCCCCCTGCGGAAATCGTCGCGCGAACGCACGTCTACTACTACCGCGTCCTCTTTATTAATCAGGCGGGTGGCTTCACCGCGGCTGATCGTTTTTACCTTAGAGAACATTCCTTTAACGGTAGTCACAATCACCATAACGAGTAAAACGACCCATGCCAGACTCAGGATGGGGTGATTGCTTGCAAACTGCATAATTTCTTGCATGAGGGGTAACGACTCCAGACCGGGCTAATAAGCTAAAACAAGGGTTCTGAGTATACCTGCGCCACTTCGCATGTACAGATGCTATGCGGCCAGAGTATCGATTTGTGCTCCATTTTCCAAAAAAAGTGGCTGAAAGGCAAAAATGGCGTAAGGGTTAATCCATGTCATGGCGAAAGTGGACATAACTGGAAAAGCAAATGCCCGCTGGCAGCACTGGTAAGCGGCGGTTCATCGTGGAATAATCATTGGCCTATGAAGGGAAAAACAACCGTTTCGCACACAAGGACCCGTCCCAACGGCGATAACCTGCCGTTGTTCACACACCTGTCCAGCCTCTCCCTTAGTCTGCTTTGTGCGGGAGCACTGTTGTTGCCTGCCGTTGTTCACAGTGCAGAAGACAGTAAATCTCAGTTGCAATCCATTCAGCAAAACATTGCTGCAAAAGAGAAAAGCGTTAAAGCGCAGAAATTGCAGCGCAGCAAACTGCTGGATCAGTTGCAGAGCCAGGAAAAGATCATTGCTCAGGCAAGTCGTCAGCTGCGAGATACCCGCAATAGTCTCACTGCCCTGAATGATGAGATGAAACAACTCGCCACCTCCATCGCCCGGCTTGAAAAACAGCAAACCCGCCAGGAAAACCTGCTTTCTGAGCAACTTGATGCGGCATTTCGTCAGGGTCAGCACAGCGGCGTGCAGCTTCTGATGGGCGGTGAAGAGAGCCAGCGCAGTGAGCGTATTCTGGCCTATTTCGGCTATCTGAACGCTGCCCGCCAGAAAAGTATCGAATCGCTGCAAAAAACGCGACAGGATTTAGACCAGCAACGCGCCTCGCTGGAGCAGAAGCAGCAGCAGCAGAAAGAGTTATTAGCGCAGCAGCAGGGGCAGCAGCAGAAGCTGCAACAGGCGAGCGACGCGCGTAAAAAGACCCTGACGTCACTGGAAAGCGCGCTGGAAAAAGATCAGGCCGATCTGGTCGAGATGCGCCAGAACGAAAGCCGTCTGCAGGATAAGATCGCCCGGGCGGAACGTGAGGCGCGCGAGCGCGCAGCTCGTGAAGCCCGCGAGGCGGAAAAAGTGCGTCAGCGTCAGGCGCAGGCGAAAGCCAAAGGCTCCAGCTATCAGCCGACTCAGAGCGAACGTGAACTGGTAGCCCGCACGGGTGGACTGGGGCGCGCGGGCGGACAGGCGTTGTGGCCGGTGCGCGGACGCATTGAACATCGCTTTGGTGAACAGCTGCAGGGTGAACTGCGCTGGAAAGGACTGGTGATTGATGCGCGGGAAGGCACCGAGGTGAAAGCGATTGCCGATGGTCGTGTGCTGATGGCCGACTGGTTGCAGGGCTACGGTCTGGTGGTGGTGCTGGAGCACGGCAAAGGTGATATGAGCCTGTATGGCTACAACCAAAGTGCGCTGGTGAGCGTGGGTACGCAGGTGAAGGCAGGACAGCCTATAGCACTGGTGGGCACCAGTGGTGGCCGCGGTACCCCGTCGCTCTATTTTGAAATCCGACGTCAGGGACAGGCCGTCAATCCACTCCCGTGGTTAGGAAAATAAGTTTTGCTGCAACGTCGAAAAATCTCCGTTCTGTTGAGCGCCTTACTGTTCAGCTATGCTGCACAGGCGGGCAAACTGGCCATTGTCATCGATGATGTCGGCTATCGCCCTGCCGAAGAGAACAAAGTCCTGCAGATGCCGCAGGCCATTTCAGTGGCGGTCTTGCCCAACGCACCCCATGCGCATGAGATGGCGACTAAAGCACATCAGAGTGGTCATGAAGTCCTGATCCATCTGCCGATGGCGCCGCTCAGCAAACAGCCGCTGGAAAAAGATACCTTAACGCCGGAGATGAGCAGTGAAGAGGTTACCCGCATCATGCGTAATGCGGTTAACAACGTGCCTTATGCCGTCGGTCTGAACAACCATATGGGCAGCAGGATGACCTCAAGCCTGCCCGGCATGCAGAAAGTGATGCAGGCGCTGAACCACTACAATCTCTACTTCCTGGATAGCATGACCATCGCTAACAGTCAGGCGATACCTGCCGCGCAGGGTACCCAGGTCAAGGTGTTAAAACGCCGGGTATTCCTTGATGACAGCCAGGATATTAACGCCATTCGCCAGCAGTTCAGCCGGGCGGTGAAGCTGGCGCAGCGCGACGGTTATGCGATTGCCATTGGCCATCCCCATCCGACTACCGTTCGGGTGCTGCAGCAGATGTTACCCACGCTGCCAGCCGACATTACGCTGGTTCGCCCCAGCCAGCTGCTGAACGAATCACTGCGAAGCGGCTCACCGACGCCTGCCGCTCCGGCAAAACCGGTGCCACCACGCTTCCAACCTGCCGGCCTGTGTAAAGCGAAACAGCCACTGGCACCGGTTCCGGCGACCCGAGCCTTAGCGGTAATCGCTGAAAGTGTGAATCACAGCCCACTGTTTACCACGCTAAAAAATCTCTTCTGATTTGCTATGAATGCTAAGTCTCAGGCTTAGCGTTCATTTATACGCAGAAATTACTATAATCCAGGGTCGGACAATAACGGGCTGTGCGGAAACAGTGATAGGGATGACGATAAATAAACAAAAAATCCTGCTGCTGGATAACGGCAGAGAGTGGGGCGGCGGCACCAACAGTATGCTGGAGCTGCTGAAACGTATCGATCGTCAAAAATTTGATATCACCTGCTGCTTCTACCACAACTACAGCCGTGGTAACGACGAAACGATTGAGGCCACGCTGAATGCGCTGGCCATTCCGGTCTTTTTTATTCCGCAAATCAAACAGCCACGCTGGGCAAAACTTGTTAAAGAAGCCGTGCGGGCGCTGCTGTTTTTCAACAAAAAGCTTAAGAAGCGTGTTATCGACGAGATTGATACGCGCTGGCGAATTATGCCTAATGCCAGCAAAATTAATTCCCTGCTGCAGTTGGGTAACTTCGACACGCTCTATATGAATAACCAGCCCAGTACTAATGTGGAAGGTTATCTGGCCGCGCGCAGCCTTGACGTTGCGGTGGTTCAACACTGCCGTATCGATCCGGTTCTGGAACCGCGGCTGGTCAGCATGGTGAATCAGGATTGCCAGGCTGTGATTGCCGTATCTCAGGGCGTCAATAACACCCTGCGTCGCCATGGTATCGATGCGGAACGCTGTTTTACCGTCAGTAATGCCATCGACGTTCACCAGACTCTGCCCGACCGCCTTGAAGTCCGCCAGCGTTTCAAACTCTCCCCTTCGACCTTCGTATTTGGCACTATCGGCTCTCTGATATTGCGCAAATCTAATCACCATATCCTGCAGGCGCTGGGCCGTTTTAAACGCGCCAATCCCGATGCAGACTGGCGGATGGTGATTGTCGGCGCAGGTCCGGAACTTCAGCATCTGCTGCAACTTGCGACTGCAGAGAACATCCAGCATCACGTGGTTTTTACGGGCTTTCAGAACAATGCTCTCGATTACCTCACGGCTTTTGATGCGTTTATTCTGGCCTCACGCAGTGAAGGCTTACCCCGGGTTGTGCTGGAGGCGATGCTGGTAAATACCGCCGTTGTGGGCTCCCGTGTGGTCGGCACTGCCGAATTGATCAGTCATGACGAAACCGGGCTGCTGTTTGATTATGGCAACGTGGTACAACTGACCCAGCACCTGACCGCACTATGGCAGGATGCGGATTTGCGTCAACGCCTGATCAATGCGGCAGCGAAACGCGTACGTGAACAGTACGCCATTGAAACCTATATCAGCGGCGTCGAGAATATTCTGCAAAGCGTCGCCAAAAAGAAACCTCATGCTTAATTTTTTAAATCCCCGTTACCGCCATATCAGTGCGCGCCATAACCTGCCTTATTCGCAAAAAGAGGTTCAGGGCACTGTGCCGGTCACGTCTGTCGTGATTCCCTGCACCGGCGCGGACTATATTGAAGAGGCTTTGCTAAGTGCCGATTTTGCGGCACGTTTCGCGACGGAGGCAAAAGAGGTCGTGATTGTCAGCGATCAGCCAGCGCACGCCTTTGGTAACCTGCCCGCTAAAACCCGCGTGGCGACGCTGGATGTGCCGCACCGGGAAGAGAGTTATCGCTATAAGCAGATCTATCGCAGTCGTTTGATCAAATTGCAGGCGCCCTTGCAGGCAGAAGGCGACGGTATTCTGATGATCGATTCCGACCTCAATCTGCTTAAGATGCCGCAGATCATGATGAAGCCGGACCATCTCTATTCCAGCTTCCGTCAGGGGAAAATGATTGCCAAGCTGGACGGTGCGCCGCAAGAGGCGATTCCCGCCTACTATCCGCACAGTATCCGGCCTTATCTGGTGGACCACGTGAATGGCGCTTACCTGGCTGCCACCCGTGAAGTCTGGCAGCGTATTTCGCCACTGTGGCTGACGCTGTTTAATGACACCTGGAATTTAATGAACGACAGCCAGCCGCCGACCGATCAGCTGCCGCTCGCGGTGTTGCTGGATATGCTGGATATTAAAACCGTCAATCTGGGCGAATGGGCTAACTGGCCGGTCTCCAAGAAAATCGGTGGTCAGTCAGCAGTCATCTCGCCGGAAGTGGTTGGCGCGCATGGCGGCTTTCCGCTGTCGGAATGGCAAAAATACCTTGCTGACCCGCAGCAGCCGCTGAACTTCAAAGGCCAGGACTACACGCGCAAAGTGCGCTACCTGACCGACGAAGAGAAGAAGCAAAGCTAATCCTGCGGCCGCCGTGCCAGCGGCCGTTGTTTTAATCCCAGCTTAGTATCACTTTCCCCGAGCGTCCTGAACGCATCTCATCAAAGCCCTGCTGGAAATCGTCGATACCGTAGCGATGCGTAATGACCGGCGTTAAATCGAGACCGGACTGAATCAGCGCCGCCATTTTGTACCAGGTTTCAAACATCTCACGGCCATAAATGCCTTTGATAAAAAGCCCCTTGAAGATCACCTGATTCCAGTCGATCGCCATTTCACCCGGCGGGATACCCAGCAGTGCGATCCGCCCACCGTGATTCATCACCTCCAGCAGTGAACGGAAGGCAGGAGGCGCGCCCGACATCTCCAGTCCGACATCAAATCCTTCCGTCATCCCCAGCGAGTGCATCACGTCCCGCAGATCTTCATTCGCCACATTGACCGCACGTGTGACGCCCATTTTCCGCGCCAGTGCCAGGCGATACTCATTGATGTCCGTGATCACCACATTGCGTGCGCCGACGTGGCGACAGACTGCAGCGGCCATGATGCCGATTGGACCTGCACCCGAGATCAGGACATCCTCGCCGACCAGGTCGAACGAGAGAGCGGTATGCACTGCGTTGCCGAACGGATCAAAGATTGCCGCCAGTTCATCGGAAATATTGTCAGGAATTTTAAATGCATTAAAGGCGGGGATGACCAGATACTCCGCAAAGCAGCCCTGACGGTTAACGCCCACACCCATCGTGTTACGGCATAAATGAGTGCGTCCGGCGCGGCAGTTGCGACAGTGTCCACAGGTAATGTGCCCCTCGCCCGAAACCCGATCTCCAATCGTAAAGCCTTTCACTTCCTGTCCAATCGCGACCACTTCACCTACATACTCATGCCCGACAATCATCGGCACCGGAATGGTTTTGCGCGACCAGTCATCCCAGTTGTAGATATGAACATCGGTGCCGCAGATGGCGGTTTTACGGATCTTAATCAGCAGATCGTTATGCCCTGGCTCAGGAACCGGGGCATCGGTCACCATCCAGATGCCCGCTTCCTTCTTCAGTTTGGCGAGTGCTTTCATGACGGACTCCTCAGGCGATGACGCCCAGTTGTTTGCCGATGCGGGTAAAGGCCGCCACCGCACGCTCCAGCTGTTGCTGGGTGTGCGCCGCAGAGATCTGGGTGCGGATGCGTGCCTGACCTTTTGGCACCACCGGATAGAAGAAACCGGTCACGTAGATGCCTTCCTGTTGCAGCAGGCGGGCAAACTCCTGGGCAACACTGGCTTCACCCAGCATCACCGGGATAATGGCGTGATCGGCCCCCGCCAGCGTAAAGCCTGCCGCCGTCATCTGCTCGCGAAAGTAACGGGCGTTGTCCCACAGACGCTGACGCAGTCCGTCACCTTCACTGAGCAGATCCAGCACCCGCAGCGAGGCGGCCACAATGGCCGGCGCCAGCGAGTTAGAGAACAGATAGGGACGGGAACGCTGACGCAGCCACTCCACCACTTCGGCCTTTGCTGCGGTGTAGCCACCGGACGCGCCGCCGAGTGCTTTCCCGAGCGTGCCGGTAATGATGTCGACCCTGCCCATGACGTCGCAATATTCATGGGTGCCGCGTCCGGCGTTCCCGACAAAACCCACCGCATGGGAATCATCTACCATCACCAGCGCGGAGAATTCATCGGCCAGATCGCAGATGGCGGGCAGATTTGCAATCACCCCATCCATTGAGAAGACGCCATCGGTGGCGATCAGGATATGACGGGCACCTTTATCGCGTGCTTCCTGCAGACAGATCCGCAGCTCTGCCATGTCATTATTGGCATAGCGATAACGCTGCGCTTTGCACAGCCGGACGCCGTCGATAATGGAGGCATGATTCAGCGCATCCGAGATCACCGCATCCTGCGCATCAAGCAGGGTTTCGAACAGACCGCCGTTGGCGTCGAAGCAGGAGGAGTAGAGAATGGCATCCTCCATCCCGAGAAACGCTGCCAGCCGCTTTTCCAGCTGCTTATGGCTGTCCTGCGTGCCGCAGATAAAGCGCACCGACGCCATGCCGAAACCATGCGAATCCATTCCCTCTTTCGCCGCCTGAATCAGCGCCGGATGGTTCGCTAAACCTAAGTAGTTATTGGCGCAGAAGTTAATCACTGCCGGATCGCTGCCAACCGCGATTTCCGTCTGCTGAGCAGAGGTGATGATCCGCTCCTGTTTAAACAGTCCTTCCTGACGTGCATCATCAAGTTGCTGACGAAGTTGTTGATAAAATTGCGCAGGCATCATTGCTCTCCTCAGATGGCAAAAATCTGGCATATCTTACTGAACAGGCCGCTTCTTCACGATAAATCGCCCAACAGAATGTCATTTTTGCAGCATAGTTCACGCCACGACGATGTACGCGTAACGCGTTACAGAGTCATCTGGCTGTCTGCACCCTGATGAAATGTTATGATGTGAGGTATTCGTGTGTGAAACCTCCTGTTTCACCCCACAACGTTGAAGGTAACAACATGATTATCGTAACTGGCGGCGCAGGAATGATTGGCAGCAACATCGTCAAAGCGCTGAACGATCGCGGTCACACCGACATTCTGGTGGTGGATAATCTGAAGGATGGCACCAAGTTTGCCAATTTAGTCGACCTGGATATTGTCGATTACATGGACAAAGAAGAGTTCCTGATGAGCGTGATCGCGGGCGATGATTTAGGCCCGATCGAAGCGGTCTTCCATCAGGGCGCCTGCTCCTCCACCACTGAGTGGGATGGTAAGTATATGATGGAGAACAACTATCAGTATTCCAAAGAGCTGCTGCACTTCTGCCTTGAGCGCGAGATCCCGTTCCTTTACGCCTCTTCCGCAGCCACTTACGGTGGACGCAACGAGAATTTCATCGAAGAGCGCCAGTATGAGCAGCCGCTGAATGTCTATGGCTACTCCAAGATGCTGTTCGACCACTACGTCCGTCAGATGCTGCCGGAAGCGAACTCGCCGGTGTGCGGCTTCCGCTATTTCAACGTCTACGGCCCGCGCGAAGGCCACAAAGGCAGCATGGCCAGCGTTGCCTTCCATCTGAACACGCAGATCAGCAACGATGAAAATCCAAAACTGTTTGAAGGCAGCGATGGCTTTAAACGTGATTTCATCCACGTTGATGATGTGGCAGAAGTGAATCTGTGGTGCTGGGAAAATGGCGTCTCCGGAATCTATAACTGTGGTACAGGCCGCGCCGAATCCTTCCAGGAAGTGGCTGATGCGGTACTGAAGTTCCACCAGAAAGGTCAGATCGAGTACATCCCGTTCCCGGAAAAACTCAAAGGACGCTATCAGGCTTATACCCAGGCCGATCTCACTAAATTGCGTGCTGCCGGTTACGACAAGCCCTTTAAAACGGTGGCGCAGGGCGTCGCTGAATATATGGTCTGGCTGAACCGCAACGCATAAAGGAAGCTGCTCCGGCGATGAAAATTCTGGTAATCGGCCCGTCGTGGGTCGGCGATATGATGATGTCGCAAAGTCTCTATCGCACACTCAAGGCCGAACATCCGGATGCAGTGATTGATGTGATGGCACCGGCATGGTGCCGTCCGTTGCTGTCACGCATGCCGGAGGTGAATCAGGCGCTGGCGATGCCGCTCGGGCATGGCGCACTGGAGATTGGTGAGCGTCGCCGGCTGGGGAAAGTGCTGCGCGCCAGTCACTACGACCGTGCTTATGTGCTGCCTAACTCCTTTAAGTCGGCGCTGGTCCCCTTCTTTGCCGGAATAAAACGCCGCGTCGGCTGGCGCGGTGAAATGCGCTATGGCCTGCTGAACGATTTGCGGGTGCTGGATAAAACCGCGTTTCCACTCATGGTTGAGCGCTACATTGCGCTGGGCTACGACACACCGGTTGCCTCGGCGGCGCAGCTGCCACAGCCGCTGTTGTGGCCAAAGCTGCAGGTTGAAGAGCAGGAAAAGATTGAAACCGCCGCACAGTTTCAGCTGGCGGCAACCCGTCCGATCATCGGTTTTTGTCCGGGTGCCGAATTTGGTCCGGCCAAACGCTGGCCGCACTATCACTACGCCACGCTGGCCCGTCAGTTGATTGCTGAAGGCTTCCAGATTGTGCTGTTTGGCTCCGCCAAAGATCGCCCGACCGGCGACGAGATTATCGCTGCGCTGCCAGAAGATGCACGCGGCCACTGCCGTAATCTGGCCGGTGAAACCCAGCTGGAGCAGGCAGTGATTCTGCTGGCGCAATGCCGGGCCGTGGTCAGTAACGATTCCGGCCTGATGCATATTGCTGCGGCGCTGGACCGTCCGCTGGTGGCGCTCTATGGGCCGAGCAGCCCTGACTTTACGCCGCCGCTTGCAAAACAGGCGCGTATTATTCGCCTGATTACCGGCTATCACAAAGTGCGTAAAGGCGATGCCGACCAGGGCTATCACCAGAGCCTGATCGATATTCAGCCTGAGCGCGTACATCAGACGCTGAGCGAACTGCTCGCACCACAGGAGGTGCCATGCACGTCCTGATTGTTAAAACCTCTTCAATGGGCGATGTACTGCATTCACTGCCGGCACTGACCGATGCGATGCATGCTATCCCCGGCATCCGTTTCGACTGGGTGGTGGAAGAGAACTTCGCGCAGATCCCTGGCTGGCATCCTGCGGTCGATAAGGTGTTACCGGTCGCAATCCGCCGCTGGCGCAAACACTGGTTTGGCAGTCAGCAGCGTGAAGAGCGAGTGCTGTTTAAGCGCGCGTTACAGTCGCGTGAGTACGATGTCGTCATTGATGCGCAGGGGCTAATCAAAAGTGCCGCGCTGGTTACCCGCTTATCGAAAGGGTTAAAGCACGGGCAGGACAGCCGTAGCGCGCGTGAGCCGTTTGCCAGCTGGTGGTATGACGTCCGCCATGAAGTCAGTAAGCGACAACACGCGGTTGAGCGAACGCGTGAACTGTTCGCCAAAAGCCTGGGCTATGAAAAGCCGCAAAGTCAGGGTGACTACGCGATTGCCGGACACTTTCTGCATCATATGTCCGCTGACGCACATCATTATCTGGTCTTTCTGCATGCCACGACACGTGACAACAAGCACTGGCCGGAATCCCACTGGCGTCAGCTGATTGAGCTGGTGCAGCCCAGCGGGCTGCGGGTGAAATTGCCCTGGGGTGCAGAACATGAGCATCAACGCGCCTTGCGTCTTGCTGAAGGCTTTGAGCATGTTGAGGTGCTGCCTAAGCTGACGCTGGAAGCGATAGCCCAACAGCTGGCGGGCGCACGGGCGGTGGTCTCGGTCGATACCGGATTAAGTCACCTGACGGCGGCACTGGATCGTCCCAACCTCACGCTGTATGGCCCGACCGATCCTGGTTTGATTGGTGGTTATGGGCAGAACCAACAGGCACTGAGCGCCCCGAATCATAATCTGGCGGAGCTGACTGCTGACGCGGTGGCAGAAAAACTTCAGGCTGTTATCAGGGAAAATACGCCATGAACTATGTGCTGATCTATCTGCTGCTGGTGCCTTTGCGGACGGTAATGCGGCTGTTTTACCGTCCAACCGGACGCAGCTTAATCATCCAGACGGCAAAGATAGGTGATTTCATCAATATCACCCCGATGCTGCGCGCCCTGGGTCAGTCTGAACTGCTGATCAGCAAGGCGGTCGAGCCGCTGGCGCGTCACGATGACACGGTCAGCCGCTACTTTCTGATTGAAGATGCTAAACGCAGCTTTTTTGCCAAACTGAAGCTCGCGTTCACGCTGATGAACCGTTATGACAACGTCTATCTGGTACAGCCCAACAGCGTGAACCTGTTTTTCGCCGCGTTATGTAACGCACCGAACAAGCAGTTTCTGCGCACCTATGTGCGTAAGTCCTATCATGCAACCTTCTATCGCAGCGCCAGCGGCATTGTCGACCATAGCAAAACGGATTTAACGCTCGACAGTTATCTGAAACTGATTAACCGTGACTACCGCTATACCGATTTTCCCAAACATGCGACCTCGCCGCTCTTGCAGCCGGCTGAGCCGCCCGCCGCGCTGCGTAATCCGTGCAGCGGTATTAAAATAGGTATCAGTATTTCTGCCGGTAATCGGGCCAAAACCATTCCTGCCAGCATCTGGCAGCAGCTGATGGCGGCGCTGGCTGAGTTGCCCTGTACCTTTTATGTCTTTGGCCCACCGGCTGAGCAACCGTGGCTGGATGAGTTACTGAGCCTGACCGGCCCCAAAGAGAATATCGTCAGCCTGATTGGTGAGCTGAAACTGGAAGAGGTTCCCTGGGCCATTGCGCAGATGGATTTCTATATCGCCTCTGATTCTGGCAATGCGTATATTGCTGATGCCCAGCAGATTCCGGTGATCATGCTTTACGGGCCGTGTGAAGTCAGGGAGCAGCGTCCGGTCAATAACGTGTTGTTTATCGGACCCGATAATATTGCGGCCTCGACGTTCGTTTTTGCTACCCGTTTTAAGTTTGATCAGCCCGCTGAAAAATTATTCGGGCTGGATCATGATAAACTGACTAGAATACAAACGTTTATTACTCATAATCTGGAATAGTAAAGCGTAATGGCAATTACCCCTCTTGCTGATGCCGTTCAGCAAAGTCAGCTGCTGGTCAACACGCTTGCTGACACGGATGATAATCCGGTTCACGTTGCGTTTGGCATCAACCACGCCTATGCGCGTGGCTTGGGCATTACGCTGTTTTCACTTCTCCATCATCATCCTGATACCGCGTTCCACGCCCATATTTTCTCCGATTCCCTGCGTGATGAAGATGTGGAAAAACTGCACTTGCTGGCCACAGGCCACCGTCTGGCGATTACGTTGCATATTTTTAACAGTGCCTGGGTTGATCAGTTGCCTGCTGTGGGTCGCTATCCTAAAAGCATCCACTACCGCTTCCTGATCCCTGAAACTGTGGCGAGCTACAGCGATCGGGTGATCTATATTGATGCTGACACGCTTGTAGTGGGTGACTACTCGCCCCTGTTCGCCCTGGATATCGCGGATTACACGCTGGCGGCCTGTAACGACACACCACGTGCGCGGCAGAACCAGTGCGCAAGGCTGGGGCTGAAGCATCATCACTATTTCAACTCCGGCTTTATGCTGATCAATATTCCGCGCTGGCTCGAAAGGCAGACTACGGCGCGCATTACTGACGTGCTGGTGACGCAGGGCGCAGAGTTTGGTTTTCCCGATCAGGATGCGCTGAATATCGTGCTGGAGAATGAGATTCTGATCCTGCCGGACCGCTATAACTATATTTACGACATCATCGCCAATAAAGTCTGGGATCATACTGCCGTTCCAGCGGACACCGTGATGATTCACTACACCGGTAAATGCAAACCCTGGCATGCCTGGGCGGGCAGCGATCTTGCTCAGCTCTACTACCGCTATTACCAGCGCTCCCCCTGGGCTTCACAACCGCTTGATACACCGAGACATTATAAAGAGATGAAGCGATTTTCCCGCATCAAGTGGCATCAGAAACAGTATGCTGAAAGCATGAGCTGGATGATGAAGTATGTCAGTCTCAAGTTTTTTAAGCAGAGCGAGCAATAGCGCTCTCAGGTTTATCATAATTGATACGGGCGCGGTTATTTCAGCGCCTGACTTTCCCGTCATTTATCCCGCCTGCTGTTTACCACCATTTCTTATAAAAAAGACGCTGAATGAACACCAGCATAATAATCTGTTTACCTGTAAAGCGACTTTGCGTAAAAAAAGCGCATATAGCGCATTATTATTGTCGGGCGTGGTTTTTAGTAAAGCAGGAAAGCTACACCGTCTTATAATCGTTAACTTCCTGATTCCATTCTGCTGATTTGGAAATGATTTATGACGAGGCAATGCCCTTTCGCAGTGAATTCAACGCGGGTGAAGATAGTGTGATGAGTACTTCTCCTTTGCTGAGTATCATTACGCCGATGTTCAATGCGGGCAGCATGTTTGATGAGTTCATGGAGTCTCTGCTGGCGCAGACGCTGGTCTCGCTGGAGATCATCATTGTCGACGACGGTTCAACCGACGGCTCAGGTGAGCGCGCTGACCTGTATGCACAGCAGCACGCTCATATTCGTGTGATTCATCAGGAAAATGGCGGCGTGTCGCGCGCCCGTAACGCCGGTCTGGCGATAGCCCGCGGGAAATATGTCACCTTCCCGGATGCAGATGACACCATGCAGCCCGAGATGTATCAGACGCTGGTAACGATGGCAGAAGCGGACAATCTGGATGCGGCACAGTGCAACGCCGAGTGGTTTTTCAAACACAGCCAGCGGGTAAAACCGCTGATTCCGCTGGACCGTTTGCGCAGCACGCCGGTGCTGAGCGGTGCCGACTGGCTCAATACCGCGCTGAAAACGCATCGTTATATGCATGTGGTCTGGCTGGGGATCTATCGTCGGGAACTGATTGAGCAGCATCAGTTGCAGTTTGAACCGGGCCTGCATCATCAGGATATTCCCTGGACCACCGAGTTTATGCTGCTGGCGAAACGCGTGCGGTATACCGACGCAGTGCTCTATCGCTACTATATGCACGACGCCTCCATCAGCAACCGCAAACGGACCGGCGAGCGCAACGTGGAATATCAGCGTCACTACCTGAAGATTGCGCGGCTGCTGGAAGAGCTAAACACCCGTTATCGTGACCGCGTGAAGATCTACCCGTCGTTTCACTATCAGGTAACGCATGAAGCGCTCAGCGTTTGCCACAGTGTGAGACGTGAGCCTGATGCCCGCGCACGCCAGGCAATCATTGCCGATCTGTTCACGACCGGTACACACCTGCGCATGCTACGTAATGCCCGGGGAATTAAGCAGTGGTATCAGTTGCTGTTATGGCTGGCGCGGCTCTATCGCTGGCGTGATAAATAACCTTTGAGGCTGGCTTTATCCTAAAAAGGGTTTGCCCTACAATCGGTTCACTGAATTCTGAGAACTCTTGTTTATGGCCAGCCTGATTCCAGCAAACTTCTCTCCAAAAAATATATTACTGATTAAGCTGCGCCATCATGGTGACATGCTGCTCACAACGCCCGCCATCAATGCGCTTCATGAGCGTTATCCGCAGGCCAGCATCGACGTATTGCTCTATCAGGAAACGCGTCCGATGCTGGAAGCGCATCCGGCCATCCGCCATTTGCACGTCATCGATCGCAAATGGAAGCAGGAGGGCACCTGGCGCAAGCTGGGCCATGAGCGTGCATTAATTCGCGCCGTGCGCGACGCCCATTATGATCTGGTGATCAATCTGGCCGATCAGTGGCGCGCTGCCCAGATTACCCGTCTCTCTGCGGCACCCGTTCGCATCGGTTTTGCCTATAAAAAACGCGATAACGTGCTGTGGCGATGGTGTCACAACTGCCTGGTCCCCACACACAATCACAGCAAACTGCATACCGTTGAGCAGAATATGTCGGCGCTGGCGCCCCTCGGCATCAGCAGCGATGGCGCACGCGTCTCAATGCACTACAGCGACGCTGATCGGCAAATCGTGCTGGCCCGACTGGCGGAACATCATATTACCGCGCCCTATATTGTGGTGCAGCCGACCTCACGCTGGGGCTTTAAATGCTGGGAAGAGGAGAGCGTTGCAGCCACACTTGATCAGCTGGCGCAGACGGGCCGCAAAGTGGTGCTGACCGCCGGGCCGGACAAGCAGGAGCTGGCGATGATTAACCGCATTCGCGCGCTCTGTGTATCAAAGGATGTGGTTTCGCTGGCGGGTCAGTTCACGCTGCCGCAGCTGGCGGCATTGATCGATCATGCCCGTCTGTTTATTGGCGTCGACTCTGCGCCGATGCATATGGCTGCTGCGCTTGAAACCCCCTGCATTGCGCTGTTTGGCCCGACCAAGTTGCAGCACTGGCGGCCCTGGGGTGACAACAATCAGGTTATCTGGGCGGGCGATTATGGCCCGCTGCCCTCACCCGATTCCATCGACACCAAAACTGACCAGCGTTATCTCTCGGCCATTCCGGTAACGGATGTGGTCGCGGCAGCGAGGAGCTACCTGAATGAGTAAGTTACGGCTGGCGATTGTCCGGCAGAAATATCGTCCGGATGGCGGTGCTGAACGTTTTATCTCACGCGCGCTGGAGGCGCTGGGCAGCGAAAAGCTCGATCTCAACATCATTACCCGCAGCTGGCAGGGCACGCCCAACCCAGACTGGCATCTGCATATCTGTAATCCGGCAAAGCTAGGCCGGGTCTCCCGTGAGCGCGGTTTTGCCCGGGCAGCACGCGCCTGCTGGGAGCGCGAAAAGTTTGATATTGTACAAAGCCATGAGCGCATCGCGGGCTGTGACATTTTCCGTGCGGGTGATGGCGTGCATCGCGTGTGGCTGGAACAGCGCGCCCGCATCGTGTCATCCTGGCAACGGCTGAGTGCTGCACTCAGTCCTTATCACCGCTATGTTCTGCAGGCGGAAGCGGAGATGTTCAACTCTCCGACGCTGAAAGCGGTGATCTGTAATTCAGAGATGGTTAAGCGCGATATCCTGCGCTGCTTTTCGCTCGACGCCGGAAAAATCCATGTCATTCATAACGCTATCGATGCCAGCCGTTTCCAGCCCGCCACGGAAGCAACCCGTCGCGCCACCCGACAGCAGCTATCACTGCCCGATGCCGCGACCGTACTGATTTATGTCGGCTCCGGCTTTGAGCGCAAAGGACTGAAAGCGGCGATACAGGCGCTGGCTGCCAGCGATCGTTATCTGATTGTGGTGGGCCAGGATAAACAATTACAACGTTATCAGCAGCTGGCAAACCAGCTTCACTGCCTGGACCGCCTGCGCTTTGTCGGCGTACAGCAGAATGTGCAGCCGTTCTATCACGCGGCGGATGGCCTGTTGCTGCCCACGCTCTATGATCCCTTTCCGAATGTGGTGCTGGAGGCGATGGCCTGCGGCTTACCGGTAATTACCAGCACCGGTTGCGGTGGCGCGGAATTTATTACTGCTGGTCAGGAAGGCTTCGTCTGTGATGCCTTGGATATCAATGGCTTAAATGAGGCAATTAACGCCATACCGGCACTTTCCGTCGATTCACGAATGGGTGACGCGGCACGGCGAAAAATTGAGCTTTATGGTCCACAACGGCTGGCGCAGGCGCTGACTTCGCTTTATCAGCAGGTAGTGAGTAGCAACTGACAATGTGGGATGAGTGCATGCAGGGTTTCTGATACCATGCCGCCATCTCATTTTAATCTGTTTTTAGACGCGAACCTGCTGTAACGGTAACTATGACGACCATTTACACCGCATTGCTCTACTTCATTCAGCCACTGATCTGGCTGCGCCTGTGGCTGCGCGGTCGTAAAGCGCCTGCCTATCGCAAACGCTGGGCAGAACGCTATGGCTATTGTGTCGGCAAAGTGAAGCCTGACGGCATTGTGCTGCACTCGGTCTCTGTGGGTGAAACGCTGGCCGCGATTCCGCTGGTGCGCGCACTGCGTCATCGTTACCCGACCCTGCCGATTACCGTCACCACCATGACGCCAACTGGTTCTGAGCGGGCGCAATCTGCTTTTGGCAAAGATGTGCATCACGTCTATCTGCCTTATGATCTGCCAGGTTCGATTAATCGTTTTCTGGATACGGTTAATCCACGATTGGTGATCATCATGGAAACGGAGCTGTGGCCGAACATTATCCGCATTCTGCACCAGCGTAACATTCCGCTGGTGATCGCCAATGCCCGCCTCTCGGCCCGCTCCGCCAAAGGCTATCGCAAGCTGGGTAAATTTATGCGCCAGCTGTTGCAGAGCATCACGCTGATTGCGGCACAGAATACGGAAGATGGCGACCGCTTCCTGAGTCTGGGCCTGAAACGTTCACAGCTGGCGATTACCGGCAGCCTGAAGTTTGATATTTCCGTGACGCCAGAACTGGCCGCCAGAGCGGTAACACTGCGTCGCCAGTGGGCGCCGCGTCGCCCGGTGTGGATTGCCACCAGCACGCACGAAGGCGAAGAGGCCATCGTGCTGGATACCCATCGTCGCCTGCTGCAGACGTTTCCGGATCTGCTGCTGATTCTGGTTCCCCGCCATCCTGAACGCTTTAACGATGCGCGCGAACTGACGCAGGAACGCGGCTTCAGCTTTATCCTGCGCAGCAGCGGTGAGATCCCTTCGGGTTCCACGCAGGTGGTCATCGGCGACTCAATGGGTGAACTTATGCTGCTTTACGGCATCGCCGATCTGGCGTTTGTCGGCGGCAGCCTGGTTGAGCGGGGCGGACACAACCCGCTGGAACCCGCGGCCCATGCCCTTCCGGTGCTGATGGGGCCTCACATCTGGAACTTCAAAGATATCTGCAGCAAGTTGCAGGAAGGCCAGGGTCTGATCACCGTCACCGACGTGATTTCACTGGAAAAAGAGGTCACCAACCTGTTACAGGATGATGATTACCGCCGTTATTACGGACGCCATGCGGTAGACGTACTGCACCAGAACCAGGGTGCGCTTCAGCGTCTGCTACAGTTACTCGAACCGCATCTGCCACCACGGGCCCACTAATGTCAGCACGCCAGCGTCTTTCTGTGGTGATGATCGCCAAAAATGAAGCGGAGCTGCTGCCGGCTTGTCTGGCCTCAGTCAGCTGGGCCGACGAAATTATTGTGCTGGATTCTGGCAGCAGTGACGACAGTGTTGAGATCGCCACGCAGGCTGGGGCGCAGGTCTATAAAAGTGATGACTGGCAGGGCTATGGCATTCAGCGCCAGCGCGCACAGGGCTATGCCACCGGCGACATGATTCTGATGATCGATGCAGATGAGCGTGTTTCACTCGAACTGCGTGCCGCGATTGAGCAGGTGCTGGTCGCCCCACCCAGCCGCACGGTTTACAGCCTGGGCCGCAGTAATCTGTTTCTCGGCCGCTTTATGCGCCACAGTGGCTGGTATCCCGACCGCGTGATGCGTCTCTATCCACGCACCTTCCATTACAATGACAATCTGGTGCATGAATCACTGCAGAGTGACGGCGCACCGGTGGTGGCGTTGCCTGGCGCTCTGGAACATCTGACCTGCCGCGATTTAATCGCCTTTCAGCGCAAACAACTGGCCTATGCTGAAGCCTGGGCCACGGAACGTCACCAGCGCGGTAAGCGTTGCGGCCTCTTTTCTGTGTTCAGCCATACGCTGGGCGCGTTTGTTAAAACGTTGCTGCTGCGTGCCGGTTTTCTCGACGGCAAACAGGGCTGGATTCTGGCGGTGGTCAACGCGCAATATACCTTCAATAAATATTCAGCCCTCTGGGCGCTGAATCACGCTTCGGCAAAAGGGCGAGTATGACCACTAAAGCCATCTATCCCGGTACGTTTGATCCTGTAACGCTCGGTCATCTCGACATCGTGACGCGGGCAGCGCAGATGTTTGATCAGGTGATTCTGGCCATTGCTGCCAGCCCCAGTAAAAAACCGATGTTCAGCCTGGATGAGCGCGTGGCGCTGGCCGGTCAGGTGGTGGCCCATCTGCCGAACGTTGAGGTGATCGGCTTCAGCGACCTGATGGCAAATTTCGCCCGTGACCAGCAGGCGAATGTGCTGGTCCGTGGTTTACGTGCGGTGTCAGATTTTGAATATGAAATGCAGCTGGCGCAGATGAATCGTCACCTGCTGCCAACGCTGGAGAGTGTGTTCCTGATGCCGTCTGAAGGCTTTTCGTTTATCTCCTCTTCGCTGGTCAAAGAGGTGGCGCGTCACAGCGGCGATGTTTCCGCCTTTCTGCCCGCGCCTGTGCATCAGGCACTGCTGGCTAAACTGGCTTAATGCTGGCAGTTGGGGCACCAGTAGGTGCTGCGCTGCCCGTGCCTGCCGCTGATAATCGGCGTACCGCATGCCCGGCAGGGTTCACCGGCCCGGCCATAAACCTGCAACTGCTGGGCAAAATAGCCAGGTTTGCCGTCGGTCTGTAAAAAGTCACGCAGCGTAGTACCGCCCTGTTCAATTGAACGTAACAGCACCGCTTTAATGGTGTTGACCAGCAGCTCCGCTTCAGCCTGTGACAGACTTCCTGCGGCACGATCGGGAAGGATCCCGGCGGTAAACAGTGACTCACTGGCGTAAATGTTGCCCACGCCCACCACCACTTTGTTATCCATCAGCCACTGCTTGATGAGCGTCCGTTTGCCACGTGACTTATCAAACAGGTAAGTACCGTCAAACTGGTCGCTAAGCGGCTCAGGCCCAAGATGTGCCAGCACGCTGCTGCCCGTCAGATCGCTGCTCCAGAGCCAGGCACCAAAGCGGCGCGGGTCGGTGTAACGCAGTACTTTGCCGTTGCTCATCACCAAATCAACATGGTCATGCTTCGCTGCTGGCAGCTCTTCGGAAAGCACCCGCAGGCTGCCCGACATGCCCAGGTGGATAATAATCCAGCCATGCGGCAGTTCCAGCAGCAGATATTTCGCCCGACGCTGCACGCTAAGCACCGGCTGATCGCTTAGCGCCAGGATCTCCTGCGAAACAGGCCAGCGCAGACGTGAATTACGCACCACGGCGTGAAGAATGGTTTCACCGACCAAATGCGGCTCGATACCGCGGCGGCTGGTCTCAACCTCTGGCAACTCTGGCATACCTTCTCCTCAGCGTTTTACACAAACAAAAAACCCGGCCGGAGCCGGGTTTTTAGCAGAACACTAAAATTACTTAATTTTAGCTTCTTTGTAGATCACATGCTGACGTACAACCGGATCGAACTTTTTCAGTTCCAGCTTCTCTGGTTTAGTACGTTTGTTCTTCGTGGTGGTATAGAAGTGACCTGTACCAGCAGAGGAAACCAGCTTGATCTTCTCACGAATACCTTTAGCCATGATTCAGTTCCTTAGTACCTTAGTACTTCTCACCACGGGCACGCATGTCGGATAAAACCGTATCAATGCCCTTTTTATCAATAATGCGCATACCTTTAACAGATACACGCAGAGTAACGAAGCGCTTCTCGCTCTCAACCCAAAAACGGTGTGAGTGCAGGTTCGGAAGGAAACGGCGTTTCGTCGCGTTCATTGCGTGGGAACGGTTGTTACCCGTTACCGGACGCTTTCCAGTTACCTGGCAGACTCGTGACATGTCTATATCTCCAAAAATCAAATCAGCTCGAGCTTTAAAAATTAGGTTTTGGCCGCCTCGTCAGGCTTGCAGCCCGCCAGGCGAGTTCCATGGAACCCGCTAAGCTGGCCTAACCGCCAAACCCGAGATTCTCAAAGGTGGCGTAGTATACGCCGCTCAGCCCAAGTGCTCAAGTCCCGAACAGATAAAGATCCCGAATGATCGGGCAAAAAGCCGCCACCTGGCGCGAATTTTCCCTGAATCAGAGCCATCCCCGCTCAGCAAAGGAGACATATTCGCCATGGCCAATCACCAGATGATCGAGCAGACGGATGTCGAATAGCTGACAGGCTTCGCTGACTTTATGGGTCACTTCACGGTCAGCACGGCTCGGTTCCGCCATCCCCGACGGATGATTATGCGCCAGTATCAGGGCGGCTGCGTTGAGCTTCAGCGCTTCCCGGACGATCTCGCGGGGGTGAACTTCCACGCTATTAATGGAGCCAGAGAACATATTTTGTGCCCGCAGCACCCGATGCTGATTATCCAGAAACAGGGCCATAAAGATCTCCCGCTCCTGGTGGGCTAACAGACTTTGCAGATACTGGCGTGTAATCTGTGGATTTTCCATCACGCTTTCGCGCGCCAGCTTACTGGCGAAAAAGCGCTTCGCCAGTTCGGCAATCGCGTGCAGTTGCGCCAGCTTGGCATCACCGACCCCTTTAATTTTGCAAATTGCCGCTTTGTCTGACGTCATGAGCTGATAAAGCGAGCCAAATCCCTCCAGCATCTGCCCGGCCAGCTCAAGGACGTTCTGCCCCGGCGAGCCGGTGCGGAGAAAGATGGCCAGCAGTTCGGTATCGCTGAGCGAATGCGCGCCCAGTTTTTGCAGTTTTTCCCGTGGTCCCTTGATTTTCATCTTTGCTCTCCCTGAGATGCGCCTAAGAGTGGCCCATCCTGAAGCGTACCGCTATCAGTGGCGCATCAATCTTCGAGGCAGCTCGCAAACGCAGTTGGTGAAAAGGCGCGTACACGCTTTTGTGATAAAGTCCGTGCATTCGCCGCCGCGGGCGGCAGAGAGCTTAGTGAGGCCAACATCATGATGGGATTAGTCGGCAAAAAAATTCTTCTTGGCGTGAGTGGCGGTATCGCTGCTTATAAAGCACCTGAGCTGGTGCGTCGCCTGCGCGACCGCGGCGCTGATGTCCGCGTAATGATGACGGAGGGGGCAAAGGCCTTTATTACTCCGCTCAGCCTGCAGGCCGTTTCAGGCTATCCGGTGTTTGACGATCTGCTTGATCCGGCAGCGGAAGCGGCGATGGGTCATATTGAACTGGCAAAATGGGCCGACCTGATTGTGCTGGCACCGGCCACTGCCGACCTGATTGCCCGTATCACTGCCGGTATGGCAAACGATCTGGTGACCACCGCCGTCTTAGCGACGGCCTCACCCGTAGCGGTAGTGCCCGCCATGAATCAGCAGATGTATCGTGCGGCGGTGACCCAGTACAACCTGCATACGCTGCATGAGCGTGGCGTGCTGATCTGGGGGCCGGACAGCGGCAGCCAGGCCTGCGGTGATGTCGGGCCGGGCCGGATGCTTGACCCGCTGGTGATTGTTGACCATGCGGTGCAGTGGGCGGCGCCCGTCAACGATCTGCAACATCTCAACATTATGATAACCGCCGGTCCAACCCGTGAGGCCCTGGACCCGGTGCGCTACATCTCGAATCACAGCTCCGGCAAAATGGGCTTTGCGATTGCCGCCGCTGCTGCCAGGCGTGGCGCACAGGTAACGCTGGTCAGTGGTCCGGTCAGCCTGGCGGCACCAGCGGGTGTGCGGCGCATTGATGTTACCAGCGCCCTGGAGATGCAGGCCGCCGTCATGAGCGAGATAGATAAACAACATATTTTCATTGCAAGCGCAGCCGTGGCAGACTACCGGGCAGCCGATATTGCGGCCGATAAAATCAAGAAACAGGGCGGCGATGATAACGTCACGCTGAACCTGGTAAAGAATCCCGATATTGTTGCCGGGGTCGCCGCACTTCAGGAAAACCGGCCATTTGTGGTTGGATTTGCTGCTGAAACACAGAATGTGGAAGAATACGCCCGGCAAAAACAGGTGCGCAAGAATCTGGACCTGATCTGCGCTAATGATGTCGCTAAAGCCGGACAGGGATTTAATAGCGACACCAATGCTCTTCACCTTTTTTGGCAGGATGGAGAAAAACGCTTACCGCTCAGCGATAAGTCTCTCCTTGG
Source organism: Pantoea sp. S62 (assembly GCF_016658625.1). Classification (NCBI taxonomy): domain Bacteria; kingdom Pseudomonadati; phylum Pseudomonadota; class Gammaproteobacteria; order Enterobacterales; family Erwiniaceae; genus Pantoea; species Pantoea sp. S62. The sequence goes on from NZ_JACVVI010000015.1 coordinate 77,622, forward strand.
CCAACAATTAATAGACGAGATTGTCAGCCGTTATGATGAAAAAAATAGACGTTAAAATTCTGGATGCGCGTGTCGGCAAAGAGTTTCCACTGCCGACCTACGCCACGTCAGGTTCCGCTGGGTTAGATTTACGCGCCTGTATTGATGAGGTGCTCGACATCGCACCAGGCACAACCACGCTGGTCCCGACCGGTCTGGCGATTCATATCGCCGACCCCGATCTGGCCGCTGTGATCCTGCCGCGCTCCGGTCTTGGCCATAAACACGGCATCGTGCTGGGCAACCTGGTCGGGTTGATTGACTCCGACTATCAGGGACAGCTGATGGTGTCGGTCTGGAATCGCGGCCAGGAAAGTTTCTCTCTGCAACCCGGCGATCGCATGGCACAACTGGTCTTTGTACCGGTGGTACAGGCGGAATTTAACCTGGTCGACGATTTCGACGCTAGCCTGCGCGGCGAAGGCGGCTTCGGCCACTCAGGTCGCCAGTAACCCGCATTACCGACTTTCACTTACGCCCGTTATTTTTCCTCATCGCCATGGGACGCGTTCCTGTGGCAGATGCGTAGGTGTTGCCTGTTTTTAGGTGAATTTCAGGGGTTTTTAAGGTCATGGCAGAAAAAAAAGTCGCGAAGCGGAACCGTCGCGAAGAGATTTTGCAGGCGCTGGCACAGATGCTGGAGTCAGGTGATGGCAGTCAGCGCATTACCACCGCCAAGCTGGCAGCCACGGTAGGCGTTTCCGAAGCGGCGCTGTATCGTCACTTCCCCAGTAAGACACGCATGTTCGATAGCCTGATTGAGTTTATCGAAGACAGTCTGATTACCCGCATCAATCTGATCCTCAAAGATGAAAAAGAGACCATGACGCGCCTGCGTCTGATCGTGCAACTGATTCTGGGATTTGGTGAGCGTAATCCGGGACTGACGCGCATCCTGACCGGCCATGCGCTGATGTTCGAGCAGGACCGGCTGCAGGGACGTATTAATCAGCTGTTTGAGCGGATTGAAGTGCAACTGCGTCAGGTGATGCGTGAACGGAAAATGCGTGAGGGCGAAGCTTTTCAGGCTGATGAGGCGTTACTGGCAAGCCAGCTGCTGGCTTTCTGTGAAGGTTTACTGTCGCGCTATGTCCGTTCTGAGTTTCGTTTCAGTCCCACCGCAGACTTTGAGGCTCGCTGGCCGCTGATGGCCGCCCAGCTGGTGTAAAGAGTCAAAGAAGGCGGGCATCATGCCCGCCTCTGTTAAATCCCGTACGCTTTCTGATAGGCACGAACCTGAGCCAGATGATCGGCCATCTCCGGCTTCTCTTCCAGCCAGCTAATCAGGTCGGCCAGTGTGATAATGGCGGTCACTTTGCAGCCGTAATCACGTTCCACTTCCTGAATCGCCGACATCTCTCCACGTCCACGCTCCTGACGATCAAGCGACACCAGCACGCCTGCCAGGGTAGCGTTGTGCGCACCGATAATATCCATCGACTCACGAATCGCTGTACCTGCCGTGATCACATCGTCCACCAGCATCACTTTGCCCTGCAGCGGGCTGCCCACCAGCAGGCCGCCTTCACCGTGATCTTTGGCTTCTTTGCGGTTGAAGCAGTAGGGCACATCGCGGTCATGATGGTCCGCCAGCGCCACCGCCGTGGTGGTCGCAATCGGAATGCCTTTATAGGCCGGGCCGAACAGCAGATCGAAATCGACAGCGCCATCCACCAGCGCCTGCGCGTAGAAGCGTCCCAGCAGCGCTAAATCCCGTCCGCTGTTAAACAGACCAGCATTAAAGAAATAGGGGCTTTTACGCCCTGACTTTAAAGTGAACTCACCGAACTTCAGCACCTGCTTGTTCAGGGCGAATTCAATAAACTGACGCTGCCAGGCTTTCATTTCTCACTCCTCAAATAAAGAAAAGGCGACCCTGAGGTCGCCTGTTACATCAATTTTCCAGCGCTGCTTTCTGCGCCTGAATCAATTCCTCAATGCCGCCACGTGCCAGCGCCAGTAGCGTCAGCAGCTCTTCATGGCTGAACGGTTCGCCCTCAGCGGTGCCCTGCACCTCGATCATGCGACCATCTTCCATCATCACGACGTTCATGTCGGTTTCTGCCGCGGAGTCCTCAACGTACTCCAGATCGCACAGCGCTTCGCCTTTAACGATACCTACTGAAATCGCCGCGACCATGCCCTTCATTGGATTGGCTTTCAGCTTGCCGCTGGCCACCAGCTTGTTCAGCGCATCGGCCAGCGCCACGCAGGCGCCGGTAATTGACGCGGTGCGGGTGCCGCCATCGGCCTGAATGACGTCACAGTCGAGCGTAATGGTAAATTCACCCAGCGCTTTAAGATCAACCGCGGCGCGCAGTGAACGGGCGATCAGACGCTGAATCTCCAGCGTACGGCCACCCTGCTTGCCTTTTGCGGCTTCACGCGCCATACGACTGTGGGTAGAACGCGGCAGCATGCCATATTCAGCCGTGACCCAGCCCTGGCCCTGGCCTTTAAGGAAACGCGGAACCCCTTCGTCTACGGAGGCAGTGCAAAGCACTTTCGTTTCGCCGAATTCCACCAGAACGGAACCCTCTGCGTGTTTGGTGTAATTGCGGGTCAATGTGACTGGACGCACCTGTTGTGCGCTACGGCCTGCTGGACGCATGGGTATTCTCCGGCTTGCTAATGATTGGCTGCGCATTATACGGACTTCCTTGCCCGCTGTCTCTTGCGCCGGTCTGACGCAGGCACCAGATGAAATTCCCGGCCAGCTGTGGCTAAATGCGCTTTCCTTTCTCTCTGATAAAAAAGACATATGGCCGCCATTCTTCATTTCCTGCTGGCGCTGGTGGTGATTTTCGCCCTTGCGCTGCTGGTCAGTCATGACCGTAAACAGATTCGCCTGCGCTTTATTGTTCAACTGATTGTGGTGGAAGCCGCGCTGGGCTGGTTCTTCCTTCACTCTGCCGGAGGGCTGGCGCTGGTTGGCTCGTTCGCGGGATTCTTTGAGACGCTGCTTGGCTTTGCCGCACAGGGTACAGAATTCGTGTTTGGCGGAATGAGCAAACAGGGGCTGGCATTTATCTTCCTTGGCGTGCTCTGCCCGATTGTCTTTATTTCAGCACTCATCGGCATATTGCAGCACTGGCGCATCCTGCCGCTGCTGATCCGGATTTTCGGGACGCTGCTGTCGAAGATTAACGGCATGGGCAAGCTGGAGTCATTTAACGCCGTCAGCACGCTGATTCTCGGTCAGTCGGAAAACTTCATCGCCTATAAAGGGATTCTGGGTGATATCCCGCCGCGCCGGCTCTACACGATGGCAGCGACCGCGATGTCTACCGTTTCGCTGTCGATTGTCGGTGCTTATATGTCGATGATTGAACCGAAGTATGTGGTTGCCGCACTGCTGCTTAACATGTTCAGTACCTTCATCATTCTGTCGATCATTAACCCGATGGAGAGCCAGAATGAGCAGCCTATCGCGCTGGAAAAACTGCATGAAGAGCAGAGTTTCTTTGAGATGCTGGGTGAGTACATCCTGGCTGGTTTCAAAGTGGCGATGATCATTCTGGCCATGCTGATTGGCTTTATTGCCCTGATTGCTGCCATCAACGCGCTGTTTGCGGCGGTGTTCGGTTACAGCTTCCAGCAGCTGCTTGGCTATCTGTTCTATCCTCTGGCCTGGCTGATCGGCATTCCCAAAGCGGATGCCCTGCAGGCGGCCAGCATCATGGCAACCAAGCTGGTCGCGAATGAGTTTGTGGCGATGATTGAGCTACAGAAAGTCGCGGCGGGCATGAGTGCGCGTGGGCTGGGTATTCTGTCGGTGTTCCTGGTTTCCTTTGCTAACTTTGCCTCTATCGGCATTGTGGCGGGCGCAATTAAAGGCCTGAACGAGAAACAGGGAAATGTGGTTTCCCGGTTTGGCTGGAAGCTGGTCTATGGCTCCACACTGGTGAGCCTGCTCTCTGCGGCTTTTGCCGGTCTGTTTATCTGAGTACTCCGCGGGCGGCCTCGCTGCCGCCCGCGTTCATCCTAGAATCCGACACAGACGGGTGCATCCACCCGCATCACCGACTCCTGACCAAAGCGTTTTTTATAGAGGGTACGTAACGCCTCAATGTCCTGATTGATGGCAGGATCGATACCGTGGATCAGCATCAGCGCTTTACTGTTCTCACGTGCCAGTTTGCCGTTCTCGCCCAGCCATTGCCCTTTAGCGTCATAAACCGACAGTCCCGCTTTGAAGCGTGGCGTGACCTCATTATCCACAAAGTTCATCCAGTCGAGTGAACTCACCCTGCCGCCATCTGGTTTGCTCAGTCCAAACCACAGTGTGGTTTGCATCATCATGTCGCCACCCGCACAGATGGGTTGCGGTTTCGTGGGCGGCGCGTGGCGCGTCTGGCAACCTGCCAGCAGCAGAGCCATCACAACAGGAAGAGCAATAACGCGTGACATAAATCGATCATCCTCACAAGGGGTTAGTGGTCATCATAAGTGGCTCTCGCGGAAAGCGGAAATGGTTCGTTATTTTCCGGTGAGACGCTTATGCCTGTTATGCCGTGGCTCGCCTCGCTATACTTCACCCATCTTTCCGCAAATGAGTACCGCTTATGATCCGCAGTATGACCGCTTATGCCCGCAGCGAAGCCAAAGGCGAATGGGGCAGCGCCGCCTGGGAGCTGCGTTCTGTTAACCAGCGTTATCTGGAAACCTACATCCGTCTGCCGGAACAGTTTCGTGGGCTGGAGCCGGTTATCCGCGAACGCATTCGTCAGCGTCTGACGCGCGGTAAAATTGAGTGCAACCTGCGTTATGACGCAGACCCCAGTGCACAGGGCGAGCTGATGCTCAACGAAACGCTGGCGAAACAGCTGGTGCAGGCAGCCAACTGGGTGAAAATGCAGAGCGATGAAGGCGCGATTAATCCGCTGGATATCCTGCGCTGGCCCGGTGTGATGTCTGCACAGGAGCAGGATCTGGATGCCATTAACACACAGTTGTTGAAGGCGCTGGATAGTGCGCTGGATGATTTCATTGCGGCACGTGAAAGCGAAGGCACCGCGCTGAAAGCGATGATTGAGCAGCGTCTGGAAGGGGTCTCGCAGGAAGTCAGTAAAGTGCGTGCGCAGATGCCTGAAGTCATCAAATGGCAGCGTGAACGTCTGGTCGCCAAACTGGAAGATGCTGAAGTTCAGCTGGAGAACAATCGCCTTGAGCAGGAACTGGTGATGATGGCGCAGCGTGTCGACGTCTCCGAAGAGCTGGATCGTCTGGATGCGCACGTTAAAGAGACCTACAACATCCTGAAAAAGAAAGAAGCGGTTGGCCGTCGGCTCGATTTCATGATGCAGGAGTTCAACCGTGAGTCGAACACGCTGGCATCAAAGTCGATCAATGCCGATATCACCGCATCAGCGATCGAACTGAAAGTGCTGATTGAACAGATGCGCGAGCAGATTCAGAACATCGAGTAAGTTCTCACTTACTTTCACATGATGTCATAACAACAATAAAACCCGTGACTTACGGGTTTTATTGTCTCATTAAGAATCATCACATCTCGCAAAACCTCGCGCTTTTACTGTACCATCTGATGTACCAATTATCCTTTTACCGTTATCGGTTTGGTACAAGCAGGCAGAATGGGAAAGCTAACAGACATACAGATAAAAGCCTGGCTCAAGTCTCAGGAACGGTTTGAAGGACGCTCTGACGGAAACGGATTGTACCTTTGCTACCGCAAAGAGTTCTCAATACCCAAATGGCGCTTTCGCTACAGCTACGGAGGCAAAGCCCGTGCAATGTGGATCGGTTCGTACGGGGATCTATCCTTAGCAAAAGCGCGCGAACGGGCCAGAGAGCTATCGGCAAGAGTAGCTTTAGGCTATGACGTCGCCGGAGAGAAGCAGGAGCGCAAAGCCTCTACGCTTGCCAAAATCGAGAAAGAGAAGAATGCTCGTAGTGTTTCTGACCTTGCGATTGAGTACTACGAGAAACAAATTGTTGGACGCTGGAAACACCCCGATATTCTTCGCAGGCGCATTGAAAAAGATATCAATCCTCACATAGGCAACATAAAGGTTGAAGACGTTAAGCCTCGTGATATTGATAAAATGTTGCAAAGCATTGTTCAACGCGGCGCGCCAACTATCGCTAATGATGTATTACGTTGGATAAAGCGCATATTTAACTATGGTATAAAACGTCACTATCTGAGTGTTAACCCAGCGGCAGCCTTTGATAACAATGATGCAGGTGGACAGGAAAAATCCAGAGATCGTTTTCTTTCAGAAGAGGAAATTACGTTACTTTTTCGCGCGATGAAAATAGCTAAAGGATTTAGCCGACAGAATGAAATAACTTTTAAGCTACTTTTACTTCTTTGCTGCAGGAAAATGGAACTGTGCTCAGCTAAATGGGAAGACTTTGATCTTGAGGAAGGTATCTGGTATTTAAAAAACACTAAAAACGGCGATAACCTGGATATCCCTCTTCCTAAATTATCTTTAATTTGGCTGAATGAGCTAAAGCAACTTTCTTTAGGCAGTGAATGGGTTCTGCCAGCCAGAAAAATGCAGAACAGGATGATACCTCATATTGCCGAAAGTACACTTCCAGTTGCGCTGGCAAAGCTTAAACCGCATATGGAAGGAGTTGAAGGCTTTACTATCCACGACTTCAGACGAACTGCCAGAACCCACCTGGCATTTTTAAATATCGATCCAGTGGTAGCAGAGCGTTGCCTTAATCATCGCATTAAAGGCGTTGAAGGTATCTACAATAGACATAATTACTTTAATGAAAGAAAATTAGCGCTTGATAAACTGGCTGACTTTCTAGCAGAAATAGAGGCGAAGTTATAATGGATTTTAGTTTCTCAAAAGGTAGCTCCATTGAAAGGCTAACCCACTACCCCCAAATTGAAATAAAGGAATTGGCTAGGGCATTAGCCAATGTTGATCCTAACCTTAGAAACGATGAGTTACCGAAAGATAAAAACAGTATTATCAGTGATTATTGTGTATATCTAATTAGAGTTAACAGGAATTTACACGCTATCCTTAAATCACAAGGAAAGCAAAATGAACTGGATATACTTTATCCTAAAGCAATCGCGACCAATAGCCCCATAGAGGCAAACATCCTTTTCTCATCTTGTTTCATTCTTCTTGAAAAAGATGTAACTCCCGATTTTTTGATCGAAAGATGCACTCAAGCCTTGAGTCAAACATATAAAAAGTATGGTGAATCACTCATTTTTCAGTGTGGCGGCGAAAAGGCAGTTTTAATCGCTAAAGAAAATGTTCAGGACAAGCGTGGTGCCCACAAGAAAAACGAGGAGAATGCATCTCTTCATAAAATTATAGGTTTGCTCGCGATCAATCTCGCTATGGAAAAATCAACCAGTGGATCGACAAAGTGGATTAACAATGCTGGTTCCCCAAGCATCGAACCTTTGCACAGATTGTTGAGCGATTATGCGAAATCTAATGGCATAAGCCAAAAAGGGATGGGTAAATCTTCTTTTTACGACAAGCTGAGAGCATCTCTTAACTCACTTTATGATGAGGAGTGACGTTTTGTTGCCTGCTCTTAGGATGCATTGATATCTCTTCCGGTATCGAAATGTGCCAAACAATGCCCAGGCATTACCTTCGATTGCCCTTTAGTTGCCAATATTGGCCAATAGTGTCGAACCTAAGTGTTTATAAAGAGCAATGAGGTGCAATGAAGTGCAATACAAATCTCTTTAAAATAAGTCACTTATAAATCATAAGTTTAAAAGCCCTCACCTTCCCTCTCCAACAGTAATGAATCGATGGAATTCATTTTTTTTGATGGAATTTTCATCTTCTTTATGGAATTCCACTTTCAGTGGAATTCATCAATGCGTCTCCATTAATCTCATCCCACACCACTTGTACTCATTGAGATAGGAGATCCTAATTTGAAGCACACACCTTACGGAATCATCCCTGAAACCGGATTTATCAGACAAAAACAGTTGATGCATTGCCTGCCGTTTTCGTCAGCAACGCTATGGCGACGGGTTGCATCTGGATCATTTCCGAAGCCAGTAAAAATTTCCGCTCGTATTACTGCCTGGCGCGCTGAGGAGGTAAAAGAATGGATAGGGCAGCAGCGTGCACATTGAAAAATATGCGGCGACGAGTCACCGCAAAAATCATCCTTTAGGTTCAATGCCACGACGCCTAAGTTCTTCTCTTGCAACCTCCTTGAACCAGTTGCCGAGTGTGGTTTGGTCTTTCGCAGCTTCAAGATCGAGTTGCTCTCTTAGCTCTGGATTGATGCGGATCTGGAAGGTGGGCGATTTGCCACCGGTTTTAGGAGTGCGATCTTTAACTCTTGACATTGTACGTACCTTTAACTTTAATAAGAACGGTAAGGTACGTACCTTATATAACAAAGCATTTGAAAACAAGCGGCTCTGCAAGGTACTCGCAATACCTCGCAAAGCCTGACCATAAATGAACTTGGGAGTACCCCTATGGCTGCATCAAAGTCTACCTGGATCTTCGCGGCAATCAACCGCTCTCAATTGTCCTGCCGCCCCGTCATGCTGCGTATTACTGCCATTGACGAGCGCAGCGCCCGCAGCCGAATGGCGGCTGATTACATCCTGCTATTTGCGGGCCGCCTGCCCTGCCGCGGAGGCTGCCATGCGTGAATATCCTCAGAGCGGCGAACGCTGGCAGCATTCACAGGGCTGGACGGTGACGATACTGCGATTTACCGATGCACCTGCGTCAGTCGCATCCGTTAACCCTGAGTTCAGTCACGAGGTTCTGTATCGCTACGACAGCGACGGTCAGGTGACCTCCTCCCCACTGGCGTGGTTTCAGGAAAACTATACCCGGCTTGCCGGTGCGCCGCATCGTCTCACCGTCCCGACCGGAGGCAGCGGCGGGTTCAGCCCGTTTAATCTGCATCCCACGGTGAAGTATGAGCGCTGGCGAGAGCGGGCTGCACAGCAGCCTGCGGAGCCTGACGACGGCCACTACTCAAAATTCCTCTGACACACAGCCAGCTTTAATGGAGTAAATCATGACAGTTTCAATCGGGCACAACGGTGCTCAGGGCATCCCCTTGCCTGAAAGCGGTGCATTTGCCGCCTTTACCTACGGCCTGCCGGAAGACGCTTTTGAGAAGCTGACCCGTGCAAAGGAAGCCTGCGACCTGCTCCAGCTACTGTTTTCCGAGCATTCCTGTCCGGGTGCATTAACCACGCATAGCTTGCCCGGCGTAGCCGCACTGATGGATTACCTGCGCGCCGACCTGACCGACGTTACGCGCTGCTGTGCACTGATTGAGGAGGCCCGCGAATGAAGAAGCCACAGGTATCCGTGTTCCCGCTCGAGCTGACAACGGCACTGTACCGTCGCGCCATCGCTTACGCATGGCGGGCAAGGCATCTGGCCGACACCGGCAGCGAAATGCGCGGCCCGCACCGCATGACGGTGGAGCGTATCGAGATGGCCATCGCCCTGCATATTGAGAGCGCGATGGTTAACGAGTATGGCGAAGCGCACGGCGCTGCGGCGGCGCTGGCACTGCTTACCGACATGGTGGAGCCGACGCTCCTGACCGCACCGCCCGCTCTGACGGCGCGCGGGTATGAGGTAATGGAAGGGCTTTACGCCACGCTTCCGGCGGCGTTTGAATCGTTCTGCGACACCGGCGCGTCGCTGTACCGGCATTAAGGAGGCGTTATGACAGTACAGTCAGTATCACACATCACAGCCGCCGCACGCGGCCGCTGGCCGGTCATTCTTCAGATGCTGGGCGTGGACGTGCCGGACGGCGGCAGGCACGGCCCCTGCCCTAAGTGTGAAGGCAAAGACCGTTTTCGCATGGATGACCTTGAGGGCCGGGGTACGTGGATTTGCAGCCACTGCGGCCACGGTGACGGCCTTGACCTGGTGAAGCTGGTGACGGGCAAAGGGGTAAAGCAGGCTGCGCAGGCGGTGGCAGAGGTGCTGGACGTGCGTGACGTGCAAGCCCTGCCGGTTAAGCCTGCCAGAGAAAAAGTCCCGAAGCGCGACATGGCCGCCATCGTCGGTGCGCTGGAGAAGGCCAGCCACAGCGGTGAAAGTGCCTACCTCGCAGACAAAGGCTTTGCCGGTTATCCGGCCTGCCTGACCGGCAGCGCACAGCGCATAGGCGGCACGGCCTTCCCTGCGGGTTCCCTGCTGCTGCCGCTGACCACATCAGACGGCGCGGTGACCGGTGCGCAGCTGATTGCCCCCGCAGGGGAGAAAAGCCTGCTGCCCGGCAGCACCATGAAGGCTGCGTTTGTGGCGCTCAGCCCGCTGCCGCCTGAGCCGCCGGTGCAGGTGGTCATCACCGAGGGCTACGCCACGGCGCTCACGGTAAGCCAGCTGACCGCCGGTTGCGTGGTGGCCGCGATTTCGGCAGGCAACCTGCCGAACGTGGCGCAGGCGATGCGGGCGCGCTGGCCGGAGGTGAAAATCATCATCGCCGGTGACAACGATTTTCAGGATGCGGGTGAGAACCCCGGCAGAGCGTTCGCAGAGAAGGCAGCAAAAGCCGTCAGTGGCTGGGTGAGCCTGCCGCCGGGCGAAATCAAAGCCGACTGGAACGACTTTCACCGGGAGCACGGCGTGACCCGCGCCCGCGAAGCCTTTCGTAACGGTCTGGTGCTGTGCGGTGAGGGCCGCACGCAGCTGCCGCACGGGTTCCGGCTGACACAGGAATACCTCTGGTACGAAAAGCAGGTGCAGCGCAACGGCGAAACCGAAATCCAGAACGTCAAAATCTGCAATCCGCTGCGCGTCACGGCCATCACCTGCGACGCCGACGGCGGCAACTTTGGCCGCCTGCTGGAGTGGGAGGATACATGGGGCGAGCGCCGCCGCTGGGCCATGCCGATGGAGATGCTGAGCGGCAGCGGCGAGGAGCTGCGACGGGTGCTGCTGGTCAACGGCCTGTCGTACATCAGCACCACCGGCGAGGCCCGCGCGCGCCTGATGGAATATATCTCGCTGTGCAAGCCGGAGCGCCGCGTGACCTGCGTGAGCCGCACCGGCTGGCACGGTCAGGTTTACGTCCTCCAGGACGAGGTGAGCGGCGACGGGGCCGATAGCGTGATACTCCAGACCACCTCCGTACAGGGGCGCGATTTCCGCGTGTCCGGCACCACGCAGGAGTGGCGCGAGCACGTTTCCCGCTTCTGCACTGGCAACTCCCGCGTGGCGTTTGCGGTCAGCCTCGCCTTTGCCGCCCCGTTGCTGCGGCTGGTCGGCATGGACGGCGGCGGCTATCACCTCAAGGGGGAATCCACGGACGGCAAGACCACCACCATGAAGGCGGCCACCTCCGTGTGCGGCGGGCCGGACTACTGGCAGACGTGGCGCGCCACCGGCAACGCGCTGGAGGGCTGCGCCAGCCGCCGCAACGACGCGGCCATGATGCTCGACGAAATCCGCGAGGTGGACGGGCGCGAAGCGGGCAACATCGCCTACATGCTGGCAAACGGTCAGGGCAAGGGCCGTGCCGGTACGGACGGCGAGCTGCGCACCCGCAAGCAGTGGCGGCTGCTGTTCTTCTCCACCGGCGAGCTGTCGCTGACCGAGCACGCCGCGAAGGCAGGCGAGCGCACCTTTGCCGGAATGGAGGTCAGGATGATCCAGATACCCAGCGACTCCGGGAAGTTCGGCGTGTTTGAGGAGCTGCACGGCTTCGGTAGCGGCAAGGCTCTGGCCGAACATCTGGAATGGGCGACGGCCAGCTACTACGGCGCGCCGTTCCGCGAGTGGCTGAAGGCGCTGACCGCCGACCTGAACGGTCTTACGGCGCAGGCTAAAACGCTGCTGAAGGAGTACACCGCCGCCCTGACCCCGCCTGACGCGGGCAATCAGGTGGGCCGCGCGGTCAACCGCTTTGCCCTAGTGGCAATGGCCGGTGAGCTGGCGACCCGGCTGGGCATTACCGGCTGGCAGGAAGGTGAAGCGCTGCGGGCAACCCGCGTGTGCCTGAACGCCTGGCTGAAAGACCGCGGCCACACCGCCAACCAGGAAGACATTGCCGCGCTGGAGCAGGTGCGCAGCTTCTTCACGGCCAACCAGTACAGCCGCTTTGCCGACTGGCACGACGAGCGCAACCGGCCCGGTAACATGGTGGGCTGGCGCAGGGTGGAAAAAGGCAGCACCGCGCACGGCACCGAGGCGGTGACGACGTTCTACGTTATGCCGTCCGGCTGGAAGGAAATCTGCAGGGGGTTTGATCCGCGCAAGGTGGCGCGCCTGTGCGCCGACCGTGGCTATCTCATGGCCTCTGCCGACGGCAAGCTTCAGACCAGCATCCGCCCGCCAGAGATGAACGTGCGCAGGCTCTACGTCTTCAACAGCGAGGTGCCGGGCTGACGTTAAAGGCTTTGCGTGAGTCTTATTTTTAAAGGGTAACAGGTGTAACGGGTGTAACAGCCGCATTCAGTAAGGCCTGAGCCTGTTACACCTCTCTAACTGGTGAGGTGTAACAGGTGTAACGCATCCGTCAGCGCTGTTACACCGTGTTACCCGTCTTGTTACACCGGAAAAATAAAGAAATGTTCTTTTAATTCATGGCTGTAACACCTGTTACTCGTGTTACACCGCTTACAGAAGGTAAGTCAGCCAGCCGCCCTTTTCTGGCAGGCGTTGTGTCAGGCACGGTACACGGCCCGCACATAGTTCATCTGTGCCAGCCCCGGCACAATTGACTTACTGAAAACGACCACACAGGAAAACGAAATGGCCCTGAAATGTCCCGAATGCGGTCAGGTAGCCCACACCCGCACCAGCGCTTATGAAGCTCCTTCTGTAAAGCGTACCTGGTACCAGTGCCAGAACCTCGACTGCTCCTGCACCTTCACCGCGCTGGAGAGCGTCGAGAAAATCATCATGAAGCCACACAGACCCGCAATGGCAGAGCCGCAACCGAAGAATGACGTGCCGGTTCGCCAGCCGCAAACGCTGGGCCGCTATGGTTCAGCCAGCGCCCGCGAAGACCGCCACGCACAGCCCTGACAGAGAGGAAAAACAGCATGACACAGCAGCAGATGACCGACGAACAGATTCAGGCCGCCGGTAATCGTATCGGCACGGCGCAGGCCAGAGCACAGCGTCCACTCAAGGAAGCCGGATGGCTCCTGCGGTTACCCGAGGCCGACGTTATCAGGCACACCACTGAGCTGGTAAAGGGGCTGTCCTCTGAATGGCGGCTGCGTATCGAAGACCTCAACACGAAGATGCTGGCCTGGCTGGAGGCACGACAGACCGAAAATGCCGCCACTGAAAATCTCAGCGAGCTGCGCCAGCGTAAGGCCGAGATGGAGCAGGCAAGCCGGGAAAACCGGGCACGCTTCCGTGAACTGCTGGGACAGAATGGCGGCAATGTCACGCCGGAGATGAAGACGCTGCGCGTGGAGTATCTGGAGCAGCAGGAAACGGCATCAGATCTTGCCGGGCTGATTGCCGAAAAGGAAAAGCAGCTGCCCGTGCTGGCAGACGTGACCGGGCGCAAGGCTAACGCTTACGTGTTCAGTCATGAGGGCATCACGGATGAACGCATTGATACGCTTATTGATGACTTCTTTATCATTCATGGCGCCGAGCTGGGAAGCCTGCTCAGAATGAAGTACAGCCAGTTTGAACGGAATGGCTCAACCCACGCACCGGGCGTTATCGAAGGCGCGAACGATGCCGACACGCTGTACCGCGTATATGTCCAGAACCTGATTAAGCGATGGACGAGCGTAAATCAGCCGCTGATGTTCCGTGATGACGTGCTGAGCGTCAGCGGTGCGCATCCTTTCCGGGGAGCCAGAACCGACCGCCGCAAGCGCAAACTTTTCTGAGCCACAGACACAGAAACTCACCGAAGCCCGGCCCGTGCCGGGCTTTTTTACGTCCGTTGCGTGAGTGCATGTCTATGCTGCATGAAAACGCATGAGTCTCCGGCACCCCGGAACGGCAGATAAGGCCAGCAGCGGCGCGGTTCAGGCTTAATCATGCAGGTGCATGAAAACTGCTGCATAAAGCGGGCAGGCGTGGCGGGGCTACGAGCGCGCGCTAGAGAGATATGTCATTCAGTGCAGAATAACACAGCACTTTCTTTAAGCTCAGTTATCCTGCACGAATGCTATTAGATTCTTTTGCTGGCTGATGCCCTTTGATTAGCATCTATTAAAATTATCTTAGATGTTCTCTTATTGGTTTTTTTAAATTCTGTATTAATGAGCTGCAAATCTCGGTATTTATTTCGCATAAATCCGACATCCATTATGACAAAAAAACCTCTATCCGTGTCGTCTGCTTTTTTATATATTTCAAGCTGTTTTTCAAAACCATGTACTAACTGATTGTTAGTTGATAATTTAATTTCAACAACAACTTTAGCATCAAAACCTTGGGAGATTTTAAAGTCAACAGGTCCATTACCACCATCAGCCTCTGGACTTATGTCTAAATTATTTGCTTTACAATAAGAATAAGCGACTGCAAACAGTAACCTTTGTGCAGCTTTTTCCTTTCTGTTTTTTCCCTCCTCAGTCCACATTTCCTTCCATAACCCCTTGTTTTCTACTAAATCTAAGAACTGATTGATAATCTCCTCAACCAAATTTTCAACATCATCAATATTGAGTTTTCTTTTGAATTTAGATAAATCGAATGGATGTTCCTTACTAAAAGAGGAAGATAATCTAGCCCAAAAAAGCTCTCCATTTTTATCATTATCAAAATCATAAGGCTCTCTATCAATTTCTTTTATTAACTGAAGTAAATCTTCAAAATACTCTCGGTTCTCTAATGCCCTTTCTTTTGCTCTAGCTTTCTCTTTTCGGCTCATTGAAGCAAGAAGGCTACCTAAGTTTGCATTAATCCTGTCCCGCAAATCAACATTTTCTTTCATCGTGCTAATAGCACCACTCCAATCTGTAGAAATAGGGAGATCACGAACTATATCTTTTGGCACTAGAATTAGAGGAGCATTAGTCAATGGATTGAGAATCGAAGTATAATCGCTGCCTTTAAATTTAAAACTTATCGTTTTTAAATTTAAGGTTTCATTTGCCTTCAGCGTAAAATCAAGAAGATGGTTAAATATTATATTTGTAGTCATATCACTTATTCTATCAGCACCAATGCCTTCCTCGAATAAAGACATAACCATAAAAAGATCAGGATCATCTATTTTTAATTTTATGATTTTCGATGCTGTAATCATTGAGGTATTAACAAGTTCAGGCCCAAACCCTGAGCCTTTGCTGGAAGAACCATAGCCTAGACAAGTCCAACCGATCTCAGAAAAAGAAAATAATTTTTTAGCAGCTTTCCAAGCAGGATCATTTATTTCATCTGATGCTTTTAGAAGATTAATTATCTTCTCGAAAGTTTCATTATATGTTTTGAATGCATCCCTGCTCATTTCGTCATGTTTGCTATCAGATAATAAAAGGGGATCTATAAACAGAAGTGTATCTGAGTCAAGTAAAACATCAACAACATCTAACTGATCAAGAAGATCTTCTTTGATACCAAAATAAGACGAGATTGTTGATATAGTCGTAAGCTTAGCCATGTTATTTCTCTTTTAATTTTCAACATAGAATTATATGGAAATTAGGTTTAAGTAATATTCATTTTCTTTTAGGCATAGGGCTATCTTTGTTAACATCAACCATATCAAGATTATATAAAGCAAAATTTACGTACTCTTTTGAGGTTGTTGCCAACTTTTTTAATTTTGGTGTGCCATATATAAAGACGAAGCCTGTAGGTTTGCTCATAGAGGAAATAGATGAAATTCTCTTTGTTACTAATTTTTTAATAGGGTACTTTTCAATCAAATTATCGCTTATGAAAAAAGAAACAGGCAAAACAACCCCATCCTTATTCTTAAACCCTTTTTTAAATTTTACCTTATATCCTTTGTCGTACCTGTCAATATACGCCCAGCCATAATAAATCAGGCTATCCTCAGGCAAATTTTCTAAGTCTTGTTCCCATATCAACTTGAAAAAAGAGGTATACGGAACACTTTTACCGCTTATATTTATAAGTCTATTTTCAATTGACTTATCAGAAAAATACCTTATATATCGGCTAACTATTGTCCTAACAGAATATACACTACTAATAAAGCCATTTTGCCTCAAAGTATAGGTAAGGTTTTTACTTTTATAATTTATTTTCTTCTTAAGATCATCCCCGTCAACATTAGTATTCTTGTCTCTTATTTCATAATATGAGGGAGGCCTTATAAGCATAAAGGAATCAACCACAGAAAGTTCAACCGATTTTTTTTCACCTGAACTCTCTTCAGAAGTCATCTCCAATATTTTCAATGGTATCTTATTAAAAATTTCACATTTTTCACCATGCTCTCCATAAATTCTGAAATGTGGCACTACTCTCATATTTTGAGTTTCTTCATCAATATTTGCGCAAGTTACTTGTGCCTGGCAACTATCGCCTGGGCAGATAAAGGCTTTCTTGTTAGTGATTAGGCCGGACCAGTAAAATTCGTAAGCTTTGTCTGCATCGATAAAATCTTCAATTTCTAACGAATAAGCAACATCTAAAGGCATGGCAATTCCTTTAACCTCATGATGATAATCATAAACATATTTATACTGCTTAAATCGTGAACGATCAAACATTAATAACTTTAATATGCACGCAATAAAATTAATAAAATTCCATATGAAATTAAATATCGAGCAATAAAAAATTTTTAAAATAAAAAACTACTAATGAAAATTAAATCGAACATAACTTATGTTTAATTCTAAAGTTTGTAATTAAATACCGATCCCAGAGATTCTTAGCGGGATGCATCACGACCGTTTAAATAAAAACCTTAATTATCAATTAATTATGGCAGTACCACTGAAATTAAAGTTCCTAGCCCTGAGCCACTGTCCGGAAATGGTGAAATTTTTTGAAAAAAATCTTGCATATTGAAAAAACCTGATTCCCATTATCATTGTCAAAATGGCCAAACTTAAGCATTACCGAAGGCTCATGTACCAAATACTGTACCAAAAAGGAAAAATTTAATAAAAATTTATTAAAATCAATAATATGAAGAACGATAAATGCACAGATTCAGAATATCGAGTAATACATTTCCGGCAGGTCATTAATGAAGCGCCATTGATGGCGCTTTGTTCATTTTTCAGGCACTATAGTTTGAGATTCATCAACACCTCCGACCTTTTATTACCGTGGCTGGCTTCAACACTACGTAAAGATTGATAAATAAACATTTCCGGACTCTTCCGGAACGCCTGTCAGTCACACTTCGCATTTCAGGTCTGTCTTTTTTAATTTTTTGAATTTAAAATCTTTTTCCTGTTGTGAACCCTTTTTTCGCACCCGAAACGCTGGCTCCATGAAACAGGTCAATCCTGTATATTCCGTAGTTTCCCTTTCTTTGAAGGCACTTTTTGATAAAGTGTTGGTCGAAATCAGTACAGCTGTACCGCCTGGAGACTTATGGAAGTGCTCTTTATGCGATACATCCATCTATCTCATGAAGGTTGTTAATGAAAAACACCGGAAAATTTAGCAGTTCGCTGCTGCATCCGCGTTATTGGTTTACCTGGTTTGGTCTTGGTGTACTCTGGCTTCTGGTCCAGCTTCCCTACCCTGTTCTTATGCGTCTCGGTGCCGGTGCCGGCAAAATTTCCCGTCATTTCCTGCAACGCCGTGAGCGCATCACCCGTCGTAACATTGAGCTCTGCTTTCCTGGCATCAGTGAAGAAAAAACAGAACATATGATTGCCGGTAATTTTGCGTCGTTAGGTATGGCGCTGGCTGAAACCGGTATTGCCTGGTTCTGGTCTGACCGTGCGGTAAAACGTCTGTTTAAAGTGTCAGGTATGGATAATCTCCACGCTGCGCAGAGTGAAAAGCGCGGTGTGATGCTGATTGGCGTGCATTTCATGTCACTGGAGCTGGGCGGCCGCATCAGCGGTCTCTGTCAGCCGATGATGGCGATGTATCGCCCGCACAACAATCAGGCAATGGAATATGTGCAGACCAAAGGCCGGATGCGCTCAAACAAAGCGATGATCGACCGCCGCGATCTGCGCGGCATGGTTAATGCTCTGAAACAGGGTGAATCGGTCTGGTTTGCGCCGGACCAGGATTATGGCCCGAAAGGCAGCACCTTTGCGCCACTGTTTGCGGTAGAAAAAGCGGCCACCACCAACGGCACTTTTGTGCTGTCGCGTCTGGCGAAGCCAGCGATGGTGCCGATTATGCTGATTCGTAATGCAGATAATGAGGGCTATCATCTGATCATTGAGCCGATGCTGGAAAATTATCCTCATACGGACGAGGCTGCTGCTGCAGCTTATATGAATAAAGTGATCGAGAATCAGATTCTGCGTGCACCGGAACAATACCTCTGGCTGCATCGCCGATTCAAAACCCGTCCGCCGGGTGAACAATCACTCTACGTCTGAGTAAACAGATAAAGCAGGCACCGCGCCTGCTTTTTTTATTCTGCTAATCCCGTCTGCTTAAATATCCTCTCCGGTTCATCCATGTGCTGCATGCTCTATCCTGGGTTAACACACGCTTTAATTTTTGCTGTTCAGCGCCTCTTTCACGGCCACCAGGCTGGTATCAGAAAGTTAATTAAGGAATGATGAATTCTCTTACCTCGTTAAAGCCGGATAAGCTTATGGATATCAACGATACACAGCAGTGGCAGAGGCCGCTGATTGATGACCGCCTTACGCCCTATATTGAAGTGGATGCAGAGCGCCTGGAGCAGAATCTGCAGCATATGCAGCGCAAAGCTAGTGCGGCAGGCGTCGCGCTGCGTCCGCATATCAAAACACATAAAAGCGTCTGGATTGCTCAGCGTCAGCTTGAATATGGTGCTCAGGGTGTCACGGTCTCTAAACCCAGCGAAGGTATCAGCTTTATTCAGGGGGGCGTTCGCGATCTGCTGTTAGCCTACCCGGTTGTGCAGCCGCAAAGCGTGGCTGAGCTGCTGCGTCTCGCCGTGCTTCATCAGGCAAAACTTACCCTGATCGCGGACAGGCTACAGGGTGTGGCAGCGATTGCGGATGCGTGGCAGCAACAGCCAGACTGCGCGCTGGCGGTGGCGATTAAGGTGGATGTTGGATTACACCGGATTGGTGTTAATCCTGATAGTGATGAAGCTGTGCTGATTGCTCAGGCGCTGCGGGACAGAGGCATACGCTTTGCCGGATTAGTGTCGCATGCCGGCCACGCATATGGTGCCGGTAATGCCGCGGCTATTGTTGATGTTGCCAGACAGGAAACGGTATTGATGCAGCAGCTTCAGGCAAGACTGCAGGCTGCGGGATTTACCGACTGCCCGCTCTCTGTGGGTTCAACGCCTACGGCCCTGGCAGCCGAGGTTGCGCCCGGCATCAGTGAAATCCGGCCTGGCAACTATGCACTGCTGGACCTTACCGCCTGTCGCCTCGGGCTAAGTCAGATCGACCAGCTGGCAATGAGCGTCATTACCCGTGTGGTAGCGGTAAACGATCATTTCGCAATTGTGGATGCCGGATCGAAAATGCTGAGTTCGGATAAAGGGCCACACGGCACCAATGCCAGCGGCTTTGGTGTTGCAGCCGACGAAGCGGGCCACACGTATGAGGTGACAAAGTTATCTGAGGAGCATGGTTTTCTGCTTTATCAGGATCGCCGTCCTGAAGTCGGCATGCTGCTTCGTATCTTCCCGAATCACAGCTGCGCAGTGATGGCACAGTCGGATGGCTTTGTTCTGCGTCGTGCCAGTGGGCATAGCGAAGAGCATGCAGTTTCTGCACGCGGCAATTTCATCTGAGTCAGCGGCAGACAGCCTCATCCGTTGTCTGCCGTTTGTACGAAACCCTCTCAACACCACACTTCTGCTGTTACAACGTATTAACGAGCCTGACCCCATGCTTTAATGCTTTTTTAGCTTATCCTCCGGAGGTTATATGCTCTCCTCGCGCACGCTGAGCCTGACGATTCCGCGTCACTGGTTAGATCTTTATGAAACCATCTGGAAGCCGGAATTTTTTCCAAAGTGGGCGTCCGGGCTGACGAATAGTGCATTAGAACCCGATGGCAATCGCTGGCGTGCTAAAGGCCCTCAGGGAAACGTAAAGCTCCGGTTCTCGCCACATAATCCGTTTGGCGTAATGGATCACTGGATTGACAGTGGCTCAGGAAAGGAAATCTATGTACCGATGCGCGTGATAGCCAACGAGCAGGGTGCCGAGGTAATGGTAACGGTTTACCGCCAGCCATTTACTTCAGATGAGAGATTTAAGCAGGATATTGAATGGGTTAGCAACGATCTTGAGAAGCTTAACCAGCTTCTGACCCAGTAAATCAATGACTTAGCTCGATTTTTTCTCTGTACTTATCACTGGCTGTTTATGAAAAAAAACAGAAAAACTTCCGATGATAAAGCATAAAGCGTTTATCTGATTGCATACCCCTTCTGCACGTTTATCACCAACCCTGCTTAAGCATTGTTGCCAGGAAAATTCCTGGCAAAAGTGCCTGACAGACAGGCTATCCCCGCTGATTTCAGGCATCTTCATCTGCTGTGTAAACAATTTTGCTAAAGCACATACATTAATCATCAACAATCGTTTATTACTCTCGTACTGGAGATTTAATATTTATCATGCATGAAGTGAAACCATTTATTTCTGCGGTCGCGTAATCAGACTTTTCTTATGGTGTTAAATTAAATAAAACAATGTATAAATCATTCCACACACAGCAATACCCATAACGATAAAGCAGGAAAAAAGTCATGGACCGCTCTGCGTATCCTTTGTTATCAGAAAAAGAATTCGTTGAGATTGCCGCAAGGATGCTGGCAGGAGAATATAAAACTACAACAGGATTTATTCGTGATCTGGCGGAATTCTTATTCGCTGCAGGGGATTCCGCCATGACACGAAACAGAGAATTTACCAGGGATATCTGTTTTTTATCCGGGCACCATTTGATTGAATCCATAATAACATGGCAAGCCTGGAAAGGTATTTCAGGACTCCGGCCGGAAAAATTGCACTAACCAACGGTGTCACAGCAACCTCTCATTGCTGTTACACAACGATTTAATTCTCACAGAGTCAATGAACTCTAACGAGTATATTATGGCAATACGTGAAAGCAGTCTTAATAGCGCAAAGTGGTCTCTGCTCTCTTCAATCAAAATTATTGGCATCGGCGTACTGCAGCTTTCGTTGCTGGCGCAGATTCTGCAGGCGAATGAACTGAACCTGCTGGCGATCGCCGTGATAGCTTTACTGGCTATCGATACGCTGGCCGATCGCGGCTTCTCAAATAAGCTGATCCGCCGCTGTATGCTCTCTATCAACGACCTCTCCACGATCTACTGGGGTAATATGTTGATGGGTGTCGCGGTGTTTGGTCTGTTATTTACGGGCAGTCACCTGCTGAACAGTCTGTTTGGTCAACCTGAACTGGCGTTAATGCTGCAGATGGTCTCAGTGGTGTTTATTATCATCCCGCAGGGTCAGCATTACCGTGCGATATTACAGCGCGAAAAACAATATACCCGTATCGCTTTTGCTGAAACCTCATCAGTATTAGCCGGTCTTGCCGTCACTTTATTTACCGTCTGGCTGACACCTTCAGTATTGTGTGCGATCTGGGGTTATCTGGCGATGGCATCTATTCGCATGCTGATTTACTGCTACTATGGTCGTTCATGGTTCCAGCCGGAATACCATTTTAGCCTGAAAGCCTTTTCTAAAATTCGTGCAAGAAACAAATAATAAAATAAGTCTGTATGGTGGGCTCTGAGCATCCGAAACGATGCGTTGGCGTGCTGTTAACCAGCACGCCTTTTCTTTTTATTAAGCCTGTTGCTTTATTTCTCTGATCCATTCCCTTCTTTATCTGCCGCATCCAGCCTTTTTACCTCACTTATAAACTGACTTACCTCCAGCCGTTGTCTGGCGTTCACGGTCGGTTAATATCCGCCCGTCCGGAACCGGAAAACAGCGGGCCGCAACGCACAAACCTTCTGCAGACTGTTTCTTCTCAGATTTAAACAGGCACTCACCGCAGGCTCTGCGCAGAAAAGTCTTTCTATACGGACGCCAGGGCTGGCTGGTATACACTGCGCTTATCACGGACGCCGATCGCCTGAAAATCTCTGTCGCCGTCTTTCAGGCAAAGGCGTCGCCTTGCCGCCGTTTTACCGGAGTCTGCTATGTTACTGACCGTTCTCTACATCATTGGTATTACTGCTGAAGCCATGACCGGTGCGCTGGCGGCAGGCCGCCGCAAAATGGATCTGTTCGGTGTCATTATTATCGCGTCAGTGACTGCCATCGGCGGTGGTTCGGTGCGCGACATCCTGCTGGGTCACTACCCGCTGGGCTGGGTAAAAAATCCTGAATACATCATGATTGTGGCGGCAGCAGCGGTCATCACCACTTTCCTGGCGCCACTGATGACACATCTGCGCAAAGTGTTCCTGGTGCTTGATGCGCTGGGACTGGTGGTTTTTTCCATTATCGGCGCGCAGGTTGCGCTCGATTCCGGACATGCCATGATTATTGCCGCAATAAGCGCGGTCATTACCGGCGTCTTCGGTGGCGTACTGCGTGACATGTTCTGTAATCGCATTCCGCTGGTGTTTCAGAAGGAGCTTTACGCCGGTATCGCTTTCGCCTCGGGCTGGATCTATATCCTGCTGCTGAAAACTACGCTGGCACATGAAGCGGTGATTATCATTACCCTGCTGTTCGGCTTCTTTGCCCGTTTACTGGCGCTGCGCTTCCGCCTCGGTTTGCCGATTTTCAACTATCCCCATCCCGAGCATTAAGGAAGAAGGTATGCCCTGCTGCTGCAGGAACGCGATCAGCGCCTGCACACGAGCATCATGGAACTGCGCAACCAGACGCTTTGCCAGCGCAGCACCAACGCCCGGTAGCGCCTGCCAGCCCGTCACATCCCGCTGCATTAAGCTCTCCCACTGCTGATCGGGTAGCGACTTCAGGGCTTTCCGCGGCAGTGAAATACCTAAGGCATCCACCCAGCGACGAAACGGCTGCTGACGGGTGAGATTAAAACGGTGCCAGAGCTGACTCGCCCGTTCCGGAGAGAAGCCCGTTGCGGCAGCGATCTGTTCCGGTGTTAATGTCAGCCAGCCGAACAGATGCGTCATACTGCCGGTTTCCAGTAAGCGCAGCCAGGTGCTGCGCTCAACGCCCGGAATATTCAGCACCGTTTTCTGACTGAGCCAGCGTAATTTTGCCAGTAACTGCTTCTGGCACTCCGCACTGAAGGTGTAACAGCTTAGCGGCGTATAATGCGACGCGTCGGGAGGCTGAGGATAGTCGCGCTCTGCCACGCGCCAGATCACCCGCTCCAGCCGGGGAATCCCCTGACCCGCCAGACTCAGCGTAATCACATCACCCGCCACAATATCGCTTTCCTGCCAGCGACGCAGGGATCCGACATTAACCCGCCTGACGGTCTTGTCATCCAGCTGCACCGGCTGCAGATTAAGGACGGCAGCTATTTTCCCGGTTCGACCAACCGGAAAATCAACGGAGAGCACTTCAGCGCTGACTTCCGGAGGCTGATACTTCCAGGCAACAGCCCAGGTTCCCTCTCCCGGCAGCCAGTTTTTGCCCGCAGGACGAAGACTCTGATGAACCACCACACCGTCAGTGACAAAGGGCAGCGCAGCATGGAACCAGCGATCCCGCCAGGCAGCGACCTCCTCTTCATCTTTAACGCTGTGGCTCCATTTTGCCGCAATGCCCAGTCCCCAGCGACTGAGTTGCTCAAGGCGTTCCGTCATTGTTGCCGGGCCATCTGGCCAGGCCCAGATGAAAACATCGAGCGAATTCAGCAGGGGAACACGCTGTTTACTCATCATGGCCCCGGCCACCTGTGCGCGAGCATTTTTACCGCCATCAATGGCCTGTTGATGATCGGTCATCGGCAGAAATAGCTCACCCTGCAGCACAACCTCGTCGAGTCGGGTCTCGATATTCAGCGGAATCGCCGGGATCCAGGCGGCTTTAGCCAGCCACTCTTCACCGCGCAATCCATCGCCACGACTTAACAACGACACCAGTCTGCCCTGGCGATACACCAGTGAAACGGCGATACCATCGACTTTTGGCTGCACCCAGAGATCGCGTCGCCCCTGCATCCAGTAAGCCAGTGCCAGCTTGTCCCGCATCTTTTTTACGCCAGTATGGGCGACCGGGTGCAATGACGTGCCATTACCCGGCAGTTGTGGGGCGTAAGCCGGCTGATAAGGGCTAAAGCAGTGCTGCCACTGAATCAGTCGCTGCTGAAGAGCATCATAATCCGCATCCGCCACCGGACTCTGGCCCTGACGATAGTAAGCGTCATCCCAGTGTTGCAGTTGCTGTTGCAGGCGGCGGATCTCTTCCGTCGCCCGGTTCGGTGTCCAGACCGGACAAACGGCGCTATGCACAGGCCATGTAACGATCCACAAAACAGCCGCAAACAGCGGCCAGCCGAATCCTTTCATACTCTTTCCCCTGACGTTTTTCGGTATTCAATATCAATGCTTTGGCGTCAGCCAGAAACGATGTCCGGTTCAGGAAGGGATATCGTGGCAATAAAGGATTAGTTGCAGCGGTCTGACAGACATTTGCGCGAAGAGACGCAAAAGTTGGCTGTTGCCGCTGCGCAAACGCTGCGTGGCAGCGGGAAGCTGTGTATACTGTGCAGGAAATCGACTCCGCTTTTAATCAATTCAAGAAAACCATGGCTCAAGGCACGCTCTATATTGTTTCTGCACCCAGCGGCGCAGGGAAATCCAGCCTGATTCAGGCACTGTTAAAGACCCAGCCGTTGTATGATACGCAGGTCTCTGTTTCGCACACGACGCGCGGCATGCGTCCGGGTGAAGCCCATGGCGAACATTATTTTTTCGTTGAGAAACATGAATTTGAGCGGATGATCGCGGAAGATGCTTTCCTCGAACACGCTAAAGTTTTCGACAACTATTACGGTACGTCGCGCCATGCTATTGAGCAGGTGCTGGCAACCGGCGTTGATGTGTTTCTCGACATCGACTGGCAAGGTGCGCAGCAAATCCGCGCCAGAATGCCAGGCGCACGCAGCATCTTCGTTTTACCGCCGTCGAAAGAAGAGCTCGATCGCCGTCTGCGCGGTCGTGGCCAGGACAGCGAAGAGGTCATCACGCGTCGTATGGCGCAGGCAGTAGCGGAAATGAGCCACTACGCCGAGTATGACTATTTAATTGTGAATGATGATTTCGATCTGGCGCTGTCCGATCTGAAAACCATTATTCGCGCCGAACGTCTGCGTATGGCGCGCCAGAAGGCGCGTCACGATGCTTTAATCAGCAAACTGTTGGCAGTCTGAATACAGTTTCAGTATGATGCGCAGTCATTTCTTCATCTGTGGAGTAGCACACCTATGGCACGCGTAACCGTTCAGGACGCAGTAGAAAAAGTTGGTAATCGTTTTGACCTGGTGTTGGTCGCTGCACGTCGTGCACGTCAGATGCAGGTTGGCGGCAAAGATCCGCTGGTTCCGGAAGAGAACGACAAGCCTACCGTTATCGCTCTGCGCGAAATCGAAGAAGGTCTGGTCACCAATCAGATTTTAGATGTGCGTGACCGTCAGGAACAGCAAGAGCAGGAAGCCGCTGAGTTACAGGCCGTTACCGCTATCGCTGAAGGTCGTCGTTAACAGCCACCTGCAGGTCGCCCTTGTATCTGTTTGAAAGTCTCAATCAACTGATTGAAAAATACTTGCCAGAGGAGCAGATCAAGCGCCTCCAGCAAGCCTACCTTGTCGCACGTGATGCCCACGAGGGACAGACACGCTCCAGCGGTGAGCCTTATATCACCCATCCGGTTGCCGTGGCCTGTATTCTGGCGGAAATGAAGCTCGACCATGAAACCCTCATGGCCGCGCTGCTGCATGACGTGATTGAAGATACGCCTGCCACTTACCAGGACATGGAACAGCTGTTCGGTAAAAGCGTGGCGGAGCTGGTCGAAGGCGTTTCCAAGCTGGATAAGCTGAAATTCCGCGACAAGAAAGAAGCGCAGGCAGAGAACTTCCGCAAGATGATTATGGCGATGGTGCAGGATATCCGCGTCATTCTCATCAAGCTGGCTGACCGCACCCACAATATGCGCACCCTGGGGTCATTACGCCCGGACAAACGTCGCCGCATCGCGCTGGAAACGTTAGAGATTTACAGTCCGCTGGCGCATCGCCTGGGTATTCACCATCTTAAAACGGAGCTGGAAGAGCTCGGTTTTGAGGCTCTCTACCCGAACCGCTATCGGGTGATTAAAGAGGTGGTGAAAGCCGCGCGCGGTAATCGTAAAGAGATGATCCAGAAGATTCTTTCTGAGATCGATGGCCGTCTGCAGGAAGCAGGCATTCCCTGCCGCGTCAGCGGTCGCGAAAAGCATCTTTACTCGATCTATCGCAAAATGACGCTTAAAGAGCAGCGTTTTCACTCGATCATGGATATCTATGCCTTTCGCGTCATCGTGAAAGATCTGGATACCTGCTATCGCGTTCTGGGCCAGATGCACAGCTTGTATAAGCCGCGTCCGGGCCGCGTAAAAGATTACATCGCCATCCCCAAAGCTAACGGCTATCAATCGCTCCATACCTCCATGATCGGTCCGCACGGCGTGCCGGTTGAAGTGCAGATTCGCACCGAGGATATGGATCAGATGGCGGAAATGGGGGTCGCTGCGCACTGGGCGTATAAACAGGCGGGCGAAAGTGGCACTACCGCACAGATTCGCGCTCAGCGCTGGCTGCAAAGCCTGCTGGAGCTGCAGCAGAGTGCGGGCAGTTCGTTTGAATTTATCGAAAGCGTGAAGTCCGATCTCTTCCCGGATGAGATCTACGTCTTTACGCCTGAAGGCCGCATTGTTGAGCTGCCAACCGGCGCGACGCCGGTGGACTTCGCCTATGCGGTTCACACCGACATCGGCCATGCCTGCGTCGGCGCACGCGTTGATCGTCAGCCTTATCCGCTGTCGCAATCCCTGACCAGCGGACAGACGATTGAGATCATCACCGCGCCAGGCGCCCGTCCCAACGCCGCCTGGCTCAACTTTGTCGTCAGCTCCAAAGCCCGCGCCAAAATTCGCCAGCTGTTGAAAAACCTCAAGCGTGAAGACTCGGTTAATCTGGGTCGCCGTCTGCTCAGCCATGCGCTGGGCGGCAGCCGTAAACTGGCGGAGATTCCGGCGGAGAACATCCGGCAGGAGCTGGACCGTATGAAGCTGACCTCGCTTGACGATCTGCTGGCGGAAATTGGTCTGGGCAATGCGATGAGCGTGGTCGTGGCGAAGAACCTGCTGCAGGCGGACAGCAAGACCATCAGCAGTAACAGCAAGCGCGGTAAGCTGCCGATCAAAGGCGCTGATGGCGTGTTGATTACGTTCGCTAAATGCTGCCGACCGATTCCCGGTGACCCGATTGTTGCTCATGTCAGCCCTGGCAAAGGACTGGTGGTGCATCATGAATCCTGTCGCAATATCCGCGGCTACCAGAAAGAGCCGGAAAAATTCATGCCGGTCGAGTGGGATAAAGTCACCGAGCAGGAGTTCGTGGCGGAAATCAAAGTCGACATGTTCAACCATCAGGGCGCACTGGCGAACCTGACGGCAGCAATCAACACGGCCGGTTCCAATATTCAGAGCCTGAATACCGAAGAGCGTGATGGCCGCGTCTACAGCGCCTTTATCCGCCTGACCGCACGCGACCGTGTCCATCTGGCGAATATCATGCGTAAAATTCGCGTGATGCCGGATGTGATCAAAGTCCACCGTAACCGTAATTAGGCATGAACGATCAACGTTTTGCCCGGATTCAGGCGATGCTGGCACTGCGCCAGCACGATCTTACGGTGTGTATGGAGCAGGTGCATAAGCCGCACAATGTGTCTGCGGTGATCCGCACGGCCGACGCAGTCGGCATCCACGAAGTGCATGCTGTCTGGCCCAGCCAGCGGATGCGCACCCAGGCTTCCGCGTCTGCCGGAAGCAACAGCTGGGTGAAAGTGGTTACCCATCCCACCATCGGCGACGCTGTAAAACAGCTTAAACAGCAGAAGATGCAGGTTCTGGCGACCCATCTTTCTGACGATGCCGTGGATTTCCGTGAGATTGATTATACCCTTCCCACCTGCATCCTGATGGGACAGGAAAAAACCGGCATTACTGAAGAAGCACTGGCGCTGGCTGACCGGAAGATCGTGATTCCCATGGTAGGCATGGTGCAGTCACTGAATGTCTCAGTCGCCTGTGCGCTGATCCTCTATGAAGCGCAGCGGCAGCGACAAAACGCCGGTCTTTACCTGCGCGATTACAGCCTGCTGGACGACGATGAGCAGCAACGCCTGCTGTTTGAAGGCGGATTCCCGGTGCTGGCGAGGGTCGCAAAGCAGAAGGGTTTACCCTATCCGCGCATCAATGCGCAGGGCGAAGTCGACGCCGATCCCAGCTGGTGGGCAACCATGCAATCGACCGGTAAAAAAAGATGAAAGGCCGTCTGCTGGATGCCATCCCGCTCAGTACCCTGACCGGCGTCGGTGCCAGCCAGGCAGCAAAACTGGCCAAAATTGACCTGCATACCATTCAGGATCTCCTGCTTCATCTCCCGCTACGCTACGAAGATCGCACCCAGCTTTATGCTATTGACGATCTGCTGCCCGGTATCTGGGCCACCGTAGAAGGCGAAGTGCTGCACACTGACATCACCTTTGGTCGCCGCCGGATGATGGTGTGCCAGATCAGCGATGGCAGTGGTGTCCTGACGATGCGCTTCTTTAATTTCAATGCCGGCATGAAGAACAACCTGTCGCCAGGCCGTCGCGTCACCGCCTATGGTGAGATTAAACGCGGTCAGCGCGGCGCGGAGATTATTCATCCCGAGTACCGCATCCAGGGCGAACAGAGCAATGTGGCGCTGGAAGAGACCTTAACGCCGGTTTATCCCACCACCGAAGGCATCCGGCAGGCCACGTTGCGTAATCTTACCGACCAGGCACTGACGCTGCTGGAGAGCTGCCCGATTGCCGAGCTGCTGCCGCAGGAGCTGAGCGGCGGTTTAATCAGCCTGCCTGATGCGCTGCGCACCCTGCATCGTCCACCGCCCGATCTTCGACTCAGTGAGCTGGAAAGTGGCCGTCATCCGGCGCAACGCAGACTGATTCTGGAAGAGTTGCTGGCGCACAACCTCAGCATGCTGGCGGTGCGCGCCGGTGCTCAGCGCTATTACGCGCTGCCAATGACGCCGCGACACAATCTTAGCGACCAGTTGCTGGCCGCGCTGCCCTTCTCACCGACTAATGCGCAGAAACGCGTGGTGACGGAGATAGAGAAAGATCTGGCCAACGATTTCCCGATGATGCGGCTGGTGCAGGGCGATGTCGGCTCGGGCAAGACACTGGTAGCCGCGCTCTCTGCGCTGAACGTTATCGCCCATGATAAGCAGGTTGCGCTGATGGCGCCGACCGAACTGCTGGCTGAACAGCATGCCAGTAACTTCCGTCAGTGGTTTGCGCCGCTGGGCATTGAAGTGGGCTGGCTGGCCGGAAAACAGAAAGGCAAAGCCCGCCAGGCACAACAGGAAGCGATAGCCAGCGGTCAGGTGGCAATGGTCGTGGGTACACACGCGCTGTTTCAGGAGCAGGTGCAGTTCAACGGTCTGGCGCTGGTCATTATTGATGAACAGCACCGGTTCGGCGTCCACCAGCGACTGGCCTTGTGGGAAAAAGGCGAGGAGCAGGGTTTCCATCCGCATCAGCTGATCATGACCGCTACCCCGATCCCGCGCACCCTGGCGATGACCGCCTATGCCGATCTTGATACCTCAACCATCGATGAGCTGCCGCCGGGACGTACTCCGGTGACCACCGTGGCGATCCCAGATACCCGACGCGATGAGATTGTGGCGCGGGTTGAGCATGCCTGCCGCGAAGGGCGTCAGGCTTACTGGGTCTGCACCCTGATTGAAGAGTCCGAATTGCTGGAAGCGCAGGCGGCAGAGGCCAGCTGGGAATCCCTGAAAACGGCGCTGCCCGACTTAAATATCGGACTGGTGCATGGCCGGATGAAGCCCGCGGAAAAACAGGCGGTGATGCAGGCCTTTAAAGCGAATGAACTGCAGCTGCTGGTGGCGACGACAGTCATCGAGGTCGGCGTTGACGTGCCGAATGCCAGCCTGATGATTATCGAAAACCCGGAGCGGTTAGGGCTGGCGCAGCTGCATCAGCTACGGGGCCGTGTAGGTCGTGGTGCCGTGGCATCGCACTGTGTGCTGCTCTATAAAGCGCCACTGAGCAAAACGGCGCAGAAGCGTCTTCAGGTGCTGCGTGACAGTAATGACGGCTTCGTCATTGCTCAGTTCGATCTGGAGATTCGCGGGCCGGGTGAACTGCTGGGCACGCGTCAGACCGGCAACGCGGAGTTCAAAGTCGCCGACCTGCTACGCGATGCCGCAATGGTGCCGGAAGTTCAGCGTGTGGCGCGCCACATCCACCAGCACTATCCCGAGCAGGCCAGCGCCCTGATTGAACGCTGGCTGCCAGAGAACACCCGTTATACCAACGTCTGATTGATCTCCATCTGAGTCGGCCTTTTTTATCCTCGCCGGGCAAACGATTGCTTTTGCCCGACGGATGATTACAATCGCCACACTATTTTTTGGGAAGAACAGAAGATGTCTACCACTCCTCAGCCAGATCAGCCTTCCGCCACGAAAAGTGAACTGATTTATCGTCTTGAAGATCGTCCACCCCTGCCACAAACGCTGTTTGCCGCCGGTCAGCACCTGCTGGCAATGTTTGTCGCGGTTATTACGCCTGCGATTCTGATTTGTCAGGCGCTGGGCCTGCCTGCAGAAGATACCCGGCACGTGATCAGCATGTCGCTGTTTGCATCGGGCGTGGCATCACTGCTGCAAATAAAAACCTGGGGACCGGTGGGTTCGGGCCTGTTGTCGATTCAGGGCACCAGCTTCAACTTCGTGACGCCTCTGATTATGGGCGGGATGGCGCTGAAAAATGGCGGTGCTGACGTGCCCACTATGATGGCGGCACTTTTTGGCACGCTGATGGTGGCCTCCTGTACCGAGATGGTGCTGTCGCGCGTATTGCATCTGGCGCGCCGGATCATTACGCCGCTGGTCTCCGGTATTGTGGTGATGATTATCGGCCTGTCGCTGATTCAGGTCGGCCTGACATCCATTGGCGGCGGTTTTAGTGCGATGAGCGACCATACCTTTGGTGCGCCGAAAAATCTGATGCTGGCCGGAGCCGTGCTGCTGGTGATCGTGCTGCTGAACCGACAGAGGAATCCCTACCTGCGCGTCGCCTCCCTGGTGATTGCCATGGCGGTGGGCTATCTGCTGGCCTGGGCGATGGGCATGCTGCCTGCAGCAGGTATTCCTGCTGATCAGCCGTTAATCATGGTGCCAGCGCCGCTCTACTACGGACTGGGCTTCGACTGGAATCTGCTTATCCCGCTGATGCTGGTGTTTATGGTCACCTCTCTGGAGACCATCGGCGATATCACCGCCACCTCGGATGTTTCAGAGCAGCCGGTGAGCGGACCGCTCTATATGAAACGCCTGAAAGGTGGCGTGCTGGCGAATGGTCTTAACTCCTTTGTCTCCGCGCTGTTTAATACCTTCCCTAACTCCTGCTTCGGTCAGAACAATGGCGTGATTCAGTTGACCGGCGTGGCCAGCCGCTACGTGGGCTTTGTGGTCGCACTGATGCTGATTGTGCTGGGACTGTTCCCGGCGGTCAGCGGTCTGGTTCAGCTCATTCCTGAGCCGGTGCTCGGCGGCGCAACCATTGTGATGTTCGGCACCATCGCCGCCTCGGGCGTTCGCATCGTGTCACGCGAGCCGCTTAACCGTCGCGCCATCATGATCATCGCGCTGTCGCTGGCGGTGGGGCTGGGTGTTTCTCAGCAACCCTTAATCCTGCAGTTTGCGCCCGAGTGGCTGAAAACCCTGCTCTCTTCCGGCATTGCGGCAGGTGGCATTACCGCCATCGTGCTTAACCTGATTTTTCCGCAAGAGAAGTAAGTCCACAGGCAGGCTTCGGCCTGCCTGCTAATTATTCGGATTTACATCCAGGCTGTTGAGCTGTAACGGTAATT
Organism: Pantoea sp. S62; assembly: GCF_016658625.1. Taxonomy (NCBI): domain Bacteria; kingdom Pseudomonadati; phylum Pseudomonadota; class Gammaproteobacteria; order Enterobacterales; family Erwiniaceae; genus Pantoea; species Pantoea sp. S62. Next base: position 109,831 of record NZ_JACVVI010000015.1, read on the forward strand.
CAGGCATAACAACCTCTCACCGGATTTAACTCGGGAAGGATGCTATGAAATTTATTGGAAAGTTTTTCCTCACCTTACTTTTGCTGCTGCTTTTCATCCTCGTGGTGATCTATGTGCTGCTGCAGACACAGTGGGGTGCAGGCTGGTTTAGCCGTTGGGTGAGCGACAAAACCGAATGGCATCTCTCCCTGAGTAAAATTGAACACAATTTCTCTTCTCCCTCTCACATCATTCTGGATGACTTCAGCTTTGGTCATGATGGGCAGCCTGCGGTTCTGGTAGCGAAACGGGTCGATCTCGGTCTGGCACTGATTCAGTTCAGCGATCCGCTGCATTTCAGCAGTCTTGAACTGCGCGACGGGGAAGTCAATCTGGCCAACCTGACGCCAGGCAGTGCGCTGCCCATTCAGGCCGATCGCCTGCAGCTCAATAACATGCGTATCGACAGCCCCAACAGCACGCTACCGCTGTTTGCTCAGCAGGTTAATGGCGGCATTCTGCCGTGGAAACCCACAGCCCTTGATATGCTGGGCCGCGATGCCCGCTTCCAGATGAGCGCAGGCAGCATGACGCTGAATAAGGTGCCAGCTGAAAACGTCCTGATTCAGGGCAGTGTTTCCGAAGGACGAATGCGCTTTGACAATATGGGTGCCGACCTGGCGCGTGGTTCCATGACCGGCAACGGTGAGCGCGATGTCCAGGGCAACTGGAAAATTAATCAGCTGCGACTGAATGATATTCGTCTGCAGACCGCCAGCAGCCTGAAAGATTTCCTGCATAGCCTGCAGGTGGTTCCCTCGATTGCGATTACGCGCCTCGACATGACTGATGCCCGCCTGCAGGGGCCTGACTGGGCGGTGACAGATCTTGACCTGACGCTGAGAAACGTTAACTGGCAGGGCGATGACTGGCAGAGTAATGATGGTTCGCTGGCGCTGAATGCCAGCAATTTTATCAACGGTGGATTCGAGCTTAATGACCCTATCGTTACCCTGGATTTCTCTCCGCAGGGCCTGGCGCTGACGCAGTTCAGTTCTCGCTGGGCGAACGGGGTGATTCGGGCTGACGGTGACTGGTCACGCAGCGATAAACGCCTGACGCTGAAAAATCTGGCTGTTGCCGGACTGGAATATACCCTGCCGCAGGACTGGCGCGACCGCTGGCAGGCGGCACTGCCCGCGTGGCTGGATAGCGTAGCGGTGACGCGTTTCACCTCTAATCGTAACCTGATTATCGACATCAATCCGGCGTTTCCCTTCCAACTGACCTCACTGGATGGTTCCGGCGAGAACCTGCTGCTGGCGCAGCAGCATCAGTGGGGGATCTGGTCGGGTAAGCTCAGCCTGAACGCGGCAGAGTCGACCTTTAACCGCACCGATCTGCGTCACCCGTCGATTGCGCTGAGTGCCGACCCACAACAGATTCAGGTGACCGAGCTGAGTGCGTTCAGTAACAAGGGCCTGATGGAAGGGACGGCTACCGTCGGCCAGCAGCCAGCCCGTCCGCTTACGCTGCAACTGACGGGGCGTGCAGTGCCGGTGAATGTGTTGCAGAACTGGGGATGGCCCGCATTGCCGTTAACCGGTGACAGCAATATGCAGCTGCAACTGAGCGGCGCTTTAGCCGCAGGCCAGCCAATACGCCCGACGGTTAATGGCACACTGTCGGTGACAACCGACAGTCAGCAGGTGCAGCAGACCATGCAGGCAGGCGAGGTACGTTAATAACATAAGGGCCGCAAATGCGGCCCTTATGTTTAATTGATACGTGCGCCGGAACCGCCCTCTTCCAGCGGCCCATCCGGATCGGCTGGCAGAACGATGTAAACGCCCTCAAACACCGCGCCACATTCATCATCGCCAAACAGCTCCACTTCAAGCTGAACGCGTGCTTTACGTCCGCGTGCCAGACGGTCAAGGTCGCCGCTTAGTGAGCCGAGATCGGCAATCGCGCCAGGCCGTCCGCTGATCGGACGGCTGTAGCGAATGTGCGCATCTGCCAGAATAATGGTGCCGCCGAGATGGCGCTCGCGCAGCAGCAACCAGATCAATCCCCAGCCGGTCAGTGTGGCAAGCGAGAACAGGCTGCCGGCGAACAGCGTGTGATGTGGATTCTGGTTGCCCGCTTCAGGCATGGTGGTGATAAATTTCTGCCCGGTAAACTGCAGGATACGCACACCCATCTTCTCGCTGAGCGGAATATGATCATACCAGGCCTGTTGCAGCTGACCGCACCAGTCGGCGCGATGCAGGATATCATCAAGCGTAACGACCGGCTTGATCATCAGAAAGTGGCGTACCGGCGTCGTCTGCGGCGCGGTAATCTCACCCTGATTGATATAGCCGAGCTTAGCGAAGAAGGCGACCGCATCTTCGCGGGCGCTGCAGGTTACCCGCTTCGCGCCTTCCTGACGCGCGACCGACTCCAGGGTCATCGCCATCAGCGTACCCAGCCCTTTCCCCTGCACCGACGGATGAACGGCCATGAAGCGGATAGCGGCCTCATTGTCGGCGTTGATGTAGAGACGGCCTATGGCGACCGGATTTCCCTGCTCATCAACCACCATCTGATGATGCGCCAGGGCATCCCAGGCGTCACGTTCCGACCCCTGCGGCTGACGCAGCGGTTTACGCAACATTTCCCAGCGGAACTGATAATAGATATCCAGCTCTTCCGCCGTCTGTGGCACGCGAAGGTGATACATGTAATGTTTCTCCCGCTCGGATAGGTGACCTGTTCCCTGCCGCTCCGCTTGCGATCTCACACCTGTAACCAGAACGTCACAGGACCATCATTCACCAGCGAGACCTGCATATCCGCCGCAAAACGGCCATTCGCCGTGGTCATGCCCTGCTGGCGACAGTAATCGCTGAAGTAGTCATACAGGCGTTCGGCCTCAGCAGGTTCCGCACCCCCTGAAAAGGAGGGGCGCATCCCTTTTTGCGTATCTGCGGCCAGCGTAAACTGCGACACCACCAGCACGCTTCCGCCCGCCTGACGAACACTCAGGTTCATTTTGCCCTGTTCATCACTAAAGATGCGATAGCCCAGTACGCGTTCTGCGAGACGTTCCGCACGCGCATTGTCATCACCATTTTCCACGCCCAGTAAAACCAGTAAACCGGCACCGATTTCGCCGATTACGTTCTGATCGACGCTGACGCTGGCGCGCTGCACGCGTTGAATCAATGCAATCATGTTTCCTCGCGTTGTTCTTCTTTGTGCTGCTGTTTTAACTGCCGATAGTCGGCTAACGCGACGGTAATTTCAGCGCCTAACAACACAATACACCAGGTCCAGTAGACCCAGAGAAACAGAATGGGGATCACGGCCAGTACGCCGTAGATCAGCTGATAAGAGGGGAACATAGTAACATAGAGCGCAAAGCCCTTTTTACCCAGCTCAAATAGCGCACCCGCCACCAGCGCGCCAATCAGCGCATCGCGCGGCGGCACCCGCTGGGTGGGTACAATGCTGTAGAGCAACCAGAAGGCGAGCCACGACAGCAGAAGCGGGAAAATGCGCAGCATCTGGTCGACCAGGCTGGTGACGCCGGTCGCATTAATCCAGCGCAGTGACAGCAGATAGGAGCTGATCGCCAGGCTGGCACCGGCCAGAAGCGGGCCGAGCGTCAGGATCATCCAGTAGACCGCAAAGGAGTAAACCATCGGCCGCTTCTTGTTGCTGCGCCAGATGGTATTCAACGCGGTATCAACCGAATGCATCAGCAGTAAGGCCGTTACGATCAGGCCGACGGCACCAACCGCCGTCATCCGGTTGACGTTAGCCACAAACTGCTCAAGATAGCGTTGCAGCGTGTTGCCTGCAGCCGGCATCAGATTGTTAAAGACAAACTGTTTTAACTGCACGCTGATATCAGAGAAGACCGGAAACGCAGCAAACAGCGCAAACACCACCGCAATCAGTGGTACCAGCGCCAGCAATGAGACATAGGCCAGATTACCAGCCTGCGTCGTCATGCCATCCTCATCTATGCGTTTCCACAACAATTTGAGCCACAACCAGAACGCATGCAGCCCGGGACGAAATTTACGTGACATCATGAGTTACGGTTGACCTGCAAACCAGTCAGGTACCGTTTTACTGTCAGTAACCAGTACACTTTCAATGCCCAGAGCGCATGCCGCCTCAATGTTCTCCGGGTTATCGTCGAAAAACACCGCCTGATCGGCAGTCACACCCTCCGCGTCCAGCACATGCTGATAAATCCGGGCTTCCGGTTTACGCATACCCAGCTCCTGCGAGAGATAGAGTTTGTCAGCTGCCTGCTGTACGTCGGGATACTGCGTCGGCCAGAATTCACAATGCAGCTTATTGGTGTTAGAGAGAATCACCACCCGATGACCTTCAAGCCGCAGCCGATTCATCAGCGCCAGGGTTTCAGGACGCACGTCTACGAAGACCGCCTGCCAGCCAGCAGTAAACTGTTCATAACTCAGCGCTATTGCCAGCTTTTCACACAGCGCCAGCGCGAAGTCTTCATCGCTGAGTTCTCCACGTTCGTGTTGTTCAAACGCTTCATCCATCTGGAAATGGCTTTGCAGCGAGGCCAGCGGCACACGGCTAAGGTCACTCCAGACACCCAGCACGCGGTTAAAGTCGATATCAATAATCACGTTGCCCAAATCAAAGATATACAGCATGGTGTGTCTCCTTCTGTTCCCTGGAGTATTCACTCTAGCGGCAAAAGTGCAGGCTGAACAGGCACGCGTGGAGAGAAAAGCGTAAACGCCAGAAGGTGGATAGAACGCACCCAGATATTTACTGGCCCGACTGGAGAAGCCGGAATTTCAGGCAAAAAAAAGCCCCGCATGCGGGGCTTTTTATCAGTTAAAGGCGCACTTATGCGTCTTTAGGACCACGTGAAGCACGTTTACGGTCGTTTTCAGTCAGGTGACGTTTACGGATACGCACTGACAGTGGTGTTACTTCTACCAGTTCGTCATCATCGATGAACTCGATAGCCTGTTCCAGTGTCATTTTCTGCGGTGGAACCAGGGTCGTTGCTTCATCAGTACCGGAAGCACGCATGTTGGTCAGCTTCTTACCGGTCAGACAGTTTACGGTCAGGTCGTTAGAACGGCTGTGAATACCGATGATCTGGCCTTCATAGACTTCTGCACCGTGACCCAGGAACAGCTTACCGCGATCCTGCAGACCGAACAGGGCGAACGCGACGGCTTTACCCTGACCGTTAGAGATCAGTACGCCGTTCTGACGCTGGCCCACTTCGCCTGGACGGATATCGTCGTAGTGGCTGAAGGTAGAGTAGAGCAGACCGGTACCGGACGTCATGGTCATGAATTCGTTACGGAAGCCAATCAGGCCACGGCTTGGGATCACGTAGTCGAGACGTACGCGGCCTTTGCCATCCGGATCCATGTTTTTCAGATCGCCTTTACGCTCGCCCATGGCTTGCATAACGGAACCCTGATGCGTCTCTTCGATATCCAGCGTAACGTTCTCAAATGGCTCTTGTTTACGGCCATCGATTTCACGGAAGATAACTTTCGGACGGGATACCGCCAGCTCGAAACCTTCACGACGCATGTTTTCGATCAGGACTGACAGGTGAAGTTCACCACGACCTGATACGCGGAAGGCGTCAGAATCTTCAGTTTCTTCAACACGCAGTGCTACGTTGTGAACCAGTTCTTTGTTCAGACGCTCAAGGATCTGACGTGAAGTCACGTACTTACCTTCTTTACCGCAGAACGGTGAGGTGTTGACGTTAAAGAACATGGTTACAGTTGGTTCATCGACGCTCAGTGCTGGCAGCGCTTCCACATTCTGCGTGTCACAGATAGTGTCGGAGATGTTCAGCTCGCCCAGACCGGTGATAGCAATGATATCGCCCGCTTCTGCCAGATCGCTATCGATACGCTCGAGACCCAGATGAGTCAGGACTTTACCGACTTTAGCGTTACGGGTTTTGCCTTCGCTATCGATGATAGTGACTTGCTGGTTAGGCTTAACTTTACCGCGCTTGATACGGCCGATGCCGATCACGCCCAGGTAGTTGTTGTAGTCCAGCTGAGAGATTTGCATCTGCAGTGGGGCATCAGCCTCGACCTGCGGAGGCGCAACGTGATCAACGATAGCCTGATACAGCGGGGTCATATCGTCAGCCATGTCGGTGTGCTCAAGACCCGCAATACCATTCAGCGCAGAGGCGAAAATGATAGGGAAGTCGAGCTGCTCGTCAGTGGCATCCAGGTTTACGAACAGGTCAAATACCTGATCCACAACCCAATCCGGACGCGCACCAGGGCGGTCTACTTTGTTGATAACCACAATCGGCTTCAGACCATGCGCGAACGCTTTTTTGGTCACGAAGCGGGTTTGCGGCATAGGGCCATCCATCGCATCTACAACCAGCAGCACCGAGTCCACCATGGACATGACGCGCTCAACTTCACCACCGAAGTCGGCGTGTCCTGGGGTATCAACGATGTTGATACGGTAGTCATTCCACTTAATGGCGGTGTTTTTTGCGAGGATGGTAATCCCACGCTCTTTCTCCAAATCATTGGAGTCCATCACGCGCTCGGTTGCTTCGGTACGGGCATCAAAAGTACCGGATTGTTGCAGCAGTTTGTCAACCAGGGTGGTCTTTCCATGGTCAACGTGCGCGATGATGGCGATGTTACGCAAATTTTCGATCACAGCTTTGCCTCAGGCATTAGAAATAGCGCGGTATTGTACACGGATTAAGCGGAAGACTGAACAGGATCACACTTTTCACTGAAAGTTTATTGCATCGGCGCAAATTTGCCCTGTTCCCGGTGCAGAAAATGCACTAAGTTGGTCTTGCGCACCAAAATAGTGCTAAAAAATCACCGTTAAGCACCGAGATGGTGCATTAAGACCATCGTGGTGCAGGCGCTTTATGACAAAAAGGTGCATCACAAGGCGATTTAAGCAACATCAAAAAAGTTGGCACAGAATTCGCTTTATCTAAATCAAGCGTAAACGCCAGACAGATGTCGGTTGAAGAGCGTGCCGGGTGAAGTTGGTCAGGGAGGTGTTTTCCCGCAATGGATTCCGGAAACGACGTTTCCTCGCCATGTAGATAATGAAAGACCATTTCCAGGAGAGTTGAGTATGTCCGCTGAACACGTTCTCTCGATGATGAACGAGCATGAAGTTAAGTTTGTTGACCTGCGTTTTACCGATACCAAAGGTAAAGAACAGCACGTTACGATCCCTGCTCACCAGGTTAACGCTGACTTCTTCGAAGAAGGCAAAATGTTCGATGGTTCGTCTATTGGCGGCTGGAAAGGCATTAACGAATCAGACATGGTGCTGATGCCTGACGCCACTACGGCAGTCATGGATCCTTTCTTCGAAGATTCTACGCTGATCATCCGTTGTGACATTCTTGAGCCAGGCACCATGCAGGGCTACGATCGCGATCCACGCTCTATCGCCAAGCGCGCTGAAGATTACCTGCGCTCTTCCGGCATCGCGGACACCGTGCTGTTTGGACCAGAACCCGAATTCTTCCTGTTCGATGACATCCGTTTCGGTTCATCAACGTCCGGCTCACATGTGGCTATCGACGATATCGAAGCGGCATGGAACACCGGTAAAGAGTACGAAGGCGGTAACAAAGGTCACCGTCCGGGTCTGAAAGGCGGCTACTTCCCGGTTCCACCGGTTGACTCATCACAGGACATCCGTTCTGCCATGTGTCTGACCATGGAGCAGATGGGTCTGGTTGTTGAAGCGCATCACCACGAAGTGGCGACCGCAGGTCAGAACGAAGTGGCAACCCGCTTCAATACTATGACCAAAAAAGCGGACGAAATTCAGATCTACAAATATGTCGTTCACAACGTTGCGCACGCTTACGGCAAAACGGCGACCTTTATGCCGAAGCCAATGTTTGGCGACAACGGTTCAGGCATGCACTGCCACATGTCACTCTCTAAAGGTGGCCAGAACCTGTTTGCCGGCGATAAGTACGGCGGCCTGTCTGAAATGGCGCTGTTCTACATCGGCGGTATCATTAAGCACGCGAAAGCGATCAACGCCCTGGCGAACCCGACAACCAACTCTTACAAGCGTCTGGTCCCGGGTTATGAAGCACCAGTTATGCTGGCTTACTCTGCCCGTAACCGTTCTGCCTCAATCCGTATCCCGGTTGTTGCCAGCCCGAAAGCCCGTCGTATCGAAGCGCGCTTCCCGGATCCAGCCGCTAACCCATACCTGGCGTTCACCGCGCTGCTGATGGCTGGCCTGGATGGCATCATCAACAAAATCCATCCTGGTGACGCGATGGATAAGAACCTGTATGACCTGCCACCGGAAGAAGAAGCTGAGATTCCAAAAGTTGCAGGCTCACTGGAAGAAGCGCTGAATGCACTGAACGAAGACCGCGAGTTCCTGACCCGTGGCGGTGTATTCACAGACGAATCGATCGATGCTTACATCGAACTGCGTAAAGCAGAGATGGATCGCGTTCGCATGACGCCACACCCGGTTGAGTTCGAGCTTTACTACAGCGTTTAACTGGTCAGACGTTTTTGTTGCCGTGGAAACTTTTAGCCCATCTTCGGATGGGCTTTTTTCTCCGCGAATTCACCGTTCATTCGCCCTCTTTTCGGCTTAAAGACTAAAATGCACCTGACTGGTGCAGAGGAACGTTGTATGGCAACTGGCTCTCTGCCCGATGCAGGGCAGATTCTCAACGCGTTAATCAACAGTATTTTGTTAGTGGATAACGATCTGGTTATTCATTACGCCAATCCGGCGGCGCAGCAATTACTGGCGCAAAGCTCACGCAAATTGTTCGGCACACCATTACCGGAATTAACCGGCTACTTTTCGCTGAATATTGAGGTGATGCGCGAGAGTCTTGAGGCTGGCCAGGGATTTACTGACAGTGAGGTCACGCTGGTGGTAGATGGTCGCGCACATATTATGTCGCTGACCGCCCAGCGGTTACCCGATGGCTTAATCCTGATGGAAATGGCGCCGATGGATAATCAGCGTCGCCTCAGTCAGGAGCAGTTACAGCACGCGCAGCAGGTCGCCGCTCGCGATCTGGTTCGCGGTCTGGCCCATGAGATTAAAAATCCGCTGGGCGGATTACGCGGCGCGGCACAGCTTCTATCCCGCGCCCTGCCCGATCCGTCACTGAATGAATACACCAAAGTGATTATTGAACAGGCCGACCGGTTGCGAAATCTGGTAGATCGTCTGTTAGGACCGCAGCAGCCAGGCATGCACATCACGCAGAGCATTCATCAGGTGGCCGAACGGGTGGTCAATCTGGTGTCGATGGAGCTGCCGGAGAATGTTTCGCTGGTCAGGGATTACGACCCCAGCCTGCCGGAACTGCCGCATGACCCCGACCAGATTGAACAGGTGCTGCTTAACGTAGTTCGCAACGCACTTCAGGCGCTGGGCGACGACGGTGGCACCATTGTTATCCGCACCCGCACTGCTTTCCAGTTGACGCTGCACGGCACGCGTTATCGCCTGGTGGCACGTATTGATATTGAAGATGATGGCCCCGGCATTCCGGCCCAGCTGCAGGATACGCTGTTTTATCCGATGGTCAGCGGACGTGAAGGCGGAACCGGTTTAGGCCTCTCCATCGCCCGTAGCCTGATTGATCAACATTCAGGAAAAATAGAATTTAACAGTTGGCCGGGACACACCGAATTTTCGGTTTACCTGCCTATTCGCCAGTGAGGTTTCTATGCAACGAGGGATAGTCTGGATCGTCGATGACGATAGCTCCATCCGCTGGGTGCTTGAACGCGCGCTCACTGGAGCCGGTTTGAGCTGTGCGACCTTTGACAGCGCAAGCGAGGTGCTGGATGCCCTCTCAACCAAGACCCCGGACGTTTTACTGTCAGATATTCGCATGCCCGGTATGGATGGCCTGGCGCTGCTGAAACAGATTAAGCAGCGTCATCCGATGCTTCCGGTCATCATAATGACGGCGCATTCGGATCTGGACGCCGCTGTCAGCGCCTATCAGCAGGGTGCCTTTGATTACCTGCCTAAACCGTTTGATATTGACGAAGCGGTGGCGCTGGTCGAGCGAGCCATCAGTCACTATCAGGAACAGCAGCAGCCGCGAAATCAGCCGGTCAGCGGACCCACCACCGATATCATTGGTGAAGCGCCAGCGATGCAGGATGTGTTTCGTATCATCGGCCGGTTATCGCGCTCGTCGATCAGTGTGCTGATCAACGGCGAGTCCGGTACCGGTAAAGAGCTGGTGGCTCATGCGCTGCATCGCCATAGTCCGCGTACCAAAGCGCCTTTCATCGCGCTTAACATGGCGGCGATTCCCAAAGATTTGATTGAATCCGAACTGTTCGGTCACGAGAAAGGTGCCTTTACCGGCGCCAACCAGATCCGTCAGGGCCGTTTTGAGCAGGCGGATGGCGGCACGCTGTTTCTGGATGAGATCGGTGATATGCCGCTGGATGTGCAGACCCGTCTGCTGCGCGTGCTGGCCGATGGCCAGTTCTATCGCGTTGGTGGCTATGCGCCAGTGAAAGTGGATGTACGTATTATCGCCGCAACCCACCAGAATCTGGAATTACGCGTGCAGGAAGGCAAGTTCCGTGAGGACCTTTTCCACCGCCTGAATGTGATTCGCGTGCATCTGCCACCGCTGCGTGAGCGTCGTGAGGACATCCCGCGTCTGGCACGTTACTTCCTGCAGGTGGCGGCCCGTGAGCTGGGGGTGGAAGCGAAGATTCTGCATCCGGAAACCGAGACAGCCTTAACCCGTCTTCACTGGTCCGGTAACGTTCGTCAGCTGGAGAACACCTGTCGCTGGCTGACCGTGATGGCGGCGGGCCAGGAAGTACTGATTCAGGATCTGCCCGGAGAACTGTTTGAATCCAGTACCCCGGAGAATCCGGTGCAGTCGCTGCCTGACAGCTGGGCAACCCTGCTGGCACAGTGGGCCGACCGCGCCCTGCGTTCCGGTCATCAGAATCTGCTGTCAGAAGCCCAGCCAGAGATGGAGCGTACGCTGCTCACCACTGCGCTGCGTCATACGCAAGGCCACAAGCAGGAAGCAGCACGTCTGCTGGGCTGGGGACGAAACACGCTGACGCGCAAGCTGAAAGAGCTGGGCATGGAGTAAGCGGTTCAGTACGGGCTGGTGTGGTCTGCCAGCCCGTTTCTTCAGATAACGCGCGAGAACTGCTGCTGACGCGCTTTCTGACGCAGATAACGATCAAAACACATGCAGATATTACGAATCAGTAACCGGCCAATCCCCGTCACCTCCAGCCCGCCAGCCGTTTGTACCACCAGCCCATCGGCGATTAACGGTTTCAGCAGCGCCAGGTCCTCAGCAAAATAGTCGCTGAAGCAAATTCCCCATTGCGCTTCTGTCGCGGCAAAATCCAGCGAGAAGTTACAGAGCAGCGTTTTAATCACGTCACGACGCAGGCAATCATCGTCGGTTAAGGCGATACCGCGCCACAGGCCATTCCCCTGCTGTTCAACACTCTTGTACCAGGTGTTGAGGTCTTTCTGGTTCTGCGCATAACTGTCGCCAATCATGCTGATGGCTGAAACGCCAAGCCCCAGCAAATCGCTGTCGCCCTGCGTCGTGTATCCCTGGAAATTACGATGCAGCTGCCCTTTCCGCTGCGCGATGGCCAGCTCATCCTGCGGCTTCGCAAAGTGATCCATCCCGATAAACTGGTAGCCCTGCTGAGTCAGCGTCGTGATGGTCTGCTGTAAGATATCCAGCTTTTGCTGAGCGGAGGGCAGTTCGTCCTCTTTGATTTTACGCTGTGCCGCGAACATCGCTGGCAGATGCGCATAGTTAAACACGCTAAGGCGATCGGGATTGAGTGCCAGTACCCGCTCCAGCGTCCAGGCAAAGCTGGCTGGTGTCTGCAGGGGCAAGCCATAGATCAGGTCGATGCTGACAGAGCTGAAGCCCTGTTCACGGGCGCGCGCCATCAGGCCGAAAATCACCTCTTCGTCCTGCACCCGGTTAACCCGTTCCTGCACCGCTTTATTGAAATCCTGCACGCCCATGCTCAGACGATTGAATCCCAGCGATCGCAGGTGATCAATCATATCCAGCTCAATTTCACGGGGATCAATCTCGATCGACATTTCAACATCGCTGGCCACGCTGAAGTGTTGCTTCAGTAAACCCACCAGCCGTGAAATCTGCGCATTATCGAGAAAAGTTGGCGTGCCGCCGCCCCAGTGAAGCTGCGTGACCTGACGCTGACGAAACAGCGGCGCACGCTGAATAATCTCCTGCTCAAGCACATCCAGATAACGGTCCGCTTTGTGGCGCTGACGGGTCACAATCTTATTGCAGCCGCAGAAGTAGCAGAGACGATGGCAGAAGGGAATATGGACGTAGAGTGACAGCGGACGGTCAGGGTAGCGCGCCACGGCTCGCTGAAAATCGCCTTCCGCATAGTGCTCGCTGAACTCCAGCGCGGTGGGATAAGAGGTGTAACGCGGGCCGGCATAATTGTACTTTTCAATTAACGCCTGATCCCACTCAATCTGCTGCGATGGCATGCTCACTCCTTCCGATGACGTCGTCTGAGAGAAGGTCGCGAAGAAGAGGAGATGAAAGGTGAGCGGGTTGAGACCCGACGTAAACGTTGCTTCAGCCGCGACAGGCGTCGTAGTTTAAACAATAACCACAGCAGATAACATGTCGCCAGCAGCGCGAAAATTGATCCAGGCCAAAACATTGTTGTTTACCTGATAAGTACGGCATGCGGAAACCGCATGCCGATCAAATCTGCTTAGTTGCCCTTCAGCAGACGGTACATATCTTCTTCAGCCTGCTCATCTTCAGCATCATCCATCACAATGCCTAACTGCTCCATCAGTTCGTCGATACGATCCAGCGAGGCATCCAGCCAGCCCTGATCTTCAGCCGACAGCGTTTCGCCATTTTCCAGACGATCCAGCAGCGCATCCAGACGCTCGTCATTTTCCAGCTTCGCCAGCTCTTCTTCGGGCGTCAGACGCACTTTCTTCTCAGCTGCGGGTTTTGCCACGCTTTTCTTTGGCTTAACGGCTGCGGTTTTCCCCTCAGCAATCAGGGCTACCGGTTTTTTACTGCCGATACGCGGATCTTTTACGCTGCTCTCCTGACGTCCGCCGTTGCTTTCGGACGCAGCCGGATTAGCACGGCTGCCAGATGCGTGTCCGCGATGCTTTTTATCACGTTTGCGATCGCGTGCTTCATGGTTGATATCGTCACGCGATTTGCGTTTGGCTTTGACGGCAGGTTTGCCGTTAGCAGCTCGTGCAGGTTGCTTCATAGTATTCGGTCCCGGCTTTTTTATTCAGTATAGAATTGCGGCGAAATCTAGCAGAAACCAGACAAAGAAAAAAGGCGACAGCTCAAGCTGTCGCCTTATTTCATACCTTCATAAGAAGGAATCATGTTTTAAGTCCTTTTCGGCTCGTAACATCCCGGTCAATCCCGCGCCTGCTCAACTCCTGAGCTTTTCCTTATCCCTGTCTGGCCGTATCCCTGACCGTTTCCATTCCACCGCTCGTTGCCTTCCTGACATCCCTGAGCGCATCATCCTGATGTGTGCTGCCGTTCACTGCACAATAATGTAGACCAACTGGTAAAAGCCTCAAGTCGGTGTCAAAAATAGTTAGTTCAAAAAAAGAACGATTATTGTCAACGTTATGAATTTTAATGTTTTTTATTTTTAGTAATTAAAGTAAAAAGCGAAATAACCTGCAGCCTGAATGGCAAATCTCTTACACACTTTGTTATCGAGATGTGATTGAGCACTTTCGCGCCATAACGCGTATAATCGCCGCCATTGCCTTAATGCGTTTTCTGGAGTGTTACCTTGTCTGAATTGAATTATCACGTTACCCACTTTGTCATGAGCGCGCCGGATATCCGTCATCTGCCTGCCGATACCGGAATTGAAGTGGCTTTTGCTGGCCGTTCGAACGCGGGAAAATCGAGTGCGCTGAATACGTTAACCAATCAGAAAGGTCTGGCACGTACCAGTAAAACGCCGGGACGTACGCAGCTGATTAACCTGTTCGAAGTGAAAGAAGGTAAGCGTCTGGTCGACCTGCCAGGTTACGGTTATGCCGAAGTGCCGGAAGAGATGAAGCTGAAGTGGCAGCGTGCATTAGGAGAATACCTGCAAAAACGTCAGGCCCTGAAAGGACTGGTCGTGCTGATGGATATCCGTCATCCGCTGAAAGACCTTGATCGACAGATGATTCAGTGGTCAGTGGAAAGCGGTATTCCGGTGCTGTTGCTTCTGACCAAAGCAGACAAACTGGCCTCAGGTGCCCGTAAAGCGCAGCTCAATGTCGTGCGTGAAGCCGCACTCGAATTCGTGGGTGATGTGCAGGTAGAGCTCTTCTCCTCGCTGAAGAAAATCGGCGTGGATAAGGTTCGTCAGAAGCTGGACAGCTGGTTTAATACGCTTGAACCGGCGGTTGAGGATCAGGACGGGGAAGAGTAACTGGCAACACGGTGCCGCTGAAGCTGGCGGTACAAAAAGCCCAATAAAAAACGCCCCAGTCACAGAATGACTGGGGCGGCTAAATTCAGCCAAATCCGATTACGTGAAGTAAAAGGTCTGAAAGATAGAACATCTTACCTCTGTACCCTACGCGACGAACTTTACCTGATTTTGTGTGCGTGACAAAGGCTTTTTTGTTGCTTACTTACATCAAACAGGGCTTTTTTTACCATACACATCACAAAAATAGCGTTGCGATGTAGTTAAATAACGAAAAAAGTGTTTAGCCGATAAGCAGTTAGAAAAGCGCGTAATCTCAGTACCAGCGCTGGCCAGGTTAAACCAGGTAATTAAACGATTTACTTATACCTGACTAAGGGTCGATTCCGCTCTGTGGAACCGACCTGAAGCCGTGAATCAGTGGGCTTCATCCCAGTTGTCACCCACACCGACTTCAACCAGTAAAGGCACGTCGAGCTGCACGCTACCTTCCATCAGCGCGCGGATTTTCTGACTGGCTGCTTCAACGGCCTCCGCTTTCACTTCGAACACCAGTTCATCGTGAACCTGCATGATCATTCTGACACTATTGTCGTTTTGCTGTTCCAGCCACGCATCAACAGCAATCATCGCCCGCTTGATAATATCTGCTGCCGTTCCCTGCATCGGCGCATTGATCGCGGCACGTTCAGCGGCTTTCCGGCGAATGGCATTGCTGGATTTAATATCCGGCAACCACAGTCGACGGCCTTCAATCGTTTCGACATAGCCTTTACTTGCCGCCAGCTGGCGGGTGTTCTCCATATAGCGCAGTACGCCCGGATAACGTTCAAAGTAGAGGTCCATATACTTTTTCGCTTCGCCTGCGCCAATGTTCAGCTGGCGCGAAAGACCAAATGCACTCATGCCATAGATCAGACCAAAGTTGATCGCTTTCGCACTACGGCGCTGTTCGGCGCTGACCTTGTCCAGTGGTACACCAAATACTTCGGATGCCGTGGCACGGTGAATATCTTCGCCCTGGGCAAAAGCGTCCAGTAATCCTTTATCCTGAGAGAGATGCGCCATGATACGCAGTTCGATTTGTGAATAGTCTGCCGCCACAATGCGATAACCTTTGGCCGCGACAAAGGCCTGACGGATTCGGCGTCCTTCGTCATTACGCACCGGGATGTTTTGCAGATTCGGATCGGCAGAGGATAAGCGACCGGTTGCGGTAACGGCCTGATGATAAGAGGTATGCACCCGCCCGCTCAGCGGGTTGATCATCAGGGGTAATTTATCCGTATAGGTCGACTTAAGTTTAGATAAGCCGCGATGTTCCAGAATCACTTTGGGCAGCGGATAGTCGAGTGCCAGCTCAGCTAACACCTCTTCGCTGGTTGACGGCGCACCGCCCGGTGTTTTCTTGGTGGGTTTGATACCCTGTTTTTCAAACAGGATCACCTGCAGCTGCTTGGTGGATGAGAGGTTGAAGGGTTCTCCCGCCAGCTCATGTGCTTTTAATTCAAGCTCAGCCAGTCGGGCAGTCAGCTCTTTCGAATGTTGCGCCAGAATAGCCTGATCGATTAACACGCCATTGCGCTCAATCCTGGAAATTACCGTCAGTAATGGCATCTCAATCTGCTCGAAGACTTTTCTCGGGCCCGCTTCTTTCTCCAGCTCTGGCCACATCTTCAGATGCAACTGCAGGGTCACATCGGCATCTTCGGCAGCATAATGGGATGCCTGCTCCAATGCGATTTGATTGAACGTCAGCTGATTTTTGCCTTTACCAGCGATCTCCTGGAAGGTGACCGTTTTGTGGTTAAGCCAGCGAGCAGCCAGGCTATCCATGTCATGTTTACCCACCACGCTGTTGAGAATATAGGACTCAAGCATGGTGTCGAATTTGATACCGGCCAGTTCAATATCGTAGTTTTTCAGTACGCCACGATCGTATTTCAGGTTCTGGCCCACTTTCCAGGCGCTGTCATCTTCCAGCAGGGGCTTGAGCTGTGCCAGAACGGCCGCGCGATCCAGTTGTTCAGGCGCATCGAGATAGTCATGGGCAACCGGCAGGTAGGCGGCTTCGCCGGGCGCAATCGCGAAGCTGATGCCCACGATGTTAGCGCTCAGGGTATCCAGCGCGTCGGTTTCCAGATCAAAGGCGAAGACCTCGCTTTTTTTCAGTTTCTCCAGCCAGCTGTCAAAAAGATCCTGATCCAGAATGGTGAAATAATTCTCGGTCGGTAATACGCTGCTGGTTTCAGGCACAGCAACCGGCTCATCGGAGAGCGCTTTCTGTGCCTGAGTATTACTTTTCTTGCCCTGCAGCCATTTCCCATCCTGCAGGTCACTCAGCCAGCGTTTGAACTCATAACGGCTGAACAGGGTCTGCAGCGCCTCGACATTGGGTTCAGTGACCGTGAGCTCTTCACAGGGCAGCGCCAGCTCGACGTCCGTCTTGATGGTCGCCAGCTGGTAAGAGAGAAACGCCACATCCCGATTCTGCTCAAGTTTGGTCGCCATGGTTTTCGCGCCACGAAACCCGAGATCCGCTACTTTATCCAGATTGTCATAGATGGTCTGCATGCTGCCCAGACCCTGCAGCAGAGCCTGTGCCGTTTTCTCACCCACGCCGGGAACGCCAGGGATGTTATCTGAGCTGTCGCCCATCATGGCCAGAAAATCGATGATTAAGGCTGGTGGCACACCATATTTCTGCTCGACCTCTTCCGGCCCCAGGATGGTGTTGCTCATGGTGTTAATCAGCGTGATGGCTGGCGTGACCAGCTGCGCCATATCCTTGTCGCCGGTGCTGATTAGCACTGAAAGGCCTTTTTTCTCCGCTTCCAGCGCCAGCGTACCGATAACATCATCGGCTTCAACGCCGCTCACAGCCAGTAGCGGCAGACCCATCGCCCGCACCATCTCATGCAGCGGCTCGATTTGCGCCCGCAGTTCGTCAGGCATCGGCGGACGATGAGATTTATAATGCTCGAACAGCTCATCCCTGAAGGTTTTGCCTTTGGCATCGAACACTACAGCAACGTGACTCGGATTATATTGCGCCAGCAGGCTTTTCAGCATGTTGAGCACGCCGTACATGGCGCCAGTGGGTTCACCTGCACTATTGGTCAGTGGCGGAAACGCGTGATACGCGCGATAAAGATAGGATGAGCCATCGACCAGAATGAGGGGATTTTCTGCTATTTGCGCCATAAGTCTGTGTTGTCTTCGTTGCTATGGGTTGGTCTATAAGGATGCCACAAGCTGGCGGAAATGGTGAACTAAGGCACAGGATATGTCGCGTTTTTAACGGTTCTGGAGGAAAGATCGCAACGATCATTCTGTGGATAACTTTGTGCGTAAAAATTATAACGCGCTGCTATTCAGGATCTTAAATGATTTGGCTATTAATAAAATACATAATTTTCATTAGCTTATTTAATTTCCGTGACCCGATCGCCATTTTTAATTACGTGATCCCTTGTGTGGATATTAAATTTATGCCCTGGAGATGGACAAAATTTACGTCTCTGTTTAATGGCATAAAAAAACGCCAGCAGAGCTGGCGTCAGATGGGGTGGTAAGGCAGATTACTTCTGGCTTACGAGGAATTTAACCACGTTCGCGTAATCAGCAACGAAATTGTCCATAGAGCTGGTATCGAGGCCGCCGTTGTTCACCATATATTTGCCATTCACGAACATCGCTGGCACACCGCGCAGATCAACATCCGCAGCCGCTTTCTGCTGTTGTGCAACCAGCGCTTTTACGGCAAAGCTGTTCCAGGCAGCATCGTAGTCAGCAGCGGAGATACCGGCCGCTTTAACAAAAGCCTCTTTCAGACTGGCAGGATCGGTAATGGTCTGCGTTTTCTGAATGCCATC
This sequence comes from Pantoea sp. S62, assembly GCF_016658625.1. Taxonomy (NCBI): domain Bacteria; kingdom Pseudomonadati; phylum Pseudomonadota; class Gammaproteobacteria; order Enterobacterales; family Erwiniaceae; genus Pantoea; species Pantoea sp. S62. The sequence continues at coordinate 128,204 of NZ_JACVVI010000015.1, forward strand.
AAAGATCGGTGCTGTCACCTTATCTTCAACGCCCAGCGCCATGGCGACGGCCCATGCCTGAGTCACAACCGGTCCCAGATCACCACCAAGGAAATCGACGTGGTATTTCACCAGCTTTGTATCAGCAGGCAGATTCTTTTTCACCGCGTCATTAACGTGATAAATACGTTCAAACTGATAGCAGTGCGGGCAGAAGAAGGAGAAGAACTCCATCACCTGAGGTTCACTGGCCACAGGTTTTGGCAGACTCACATATTGTTTACCTTCAGTGAACTGGGCAGCAGACGCGCTGAATGCCAGCACTAAACCCATCAGTGCAAACCAAATTTTTTTCATCGTGAAAACTTCTCCTGACTACGTCGTTAATATTGCGGTGTCAGCTGCAGAGGAGGTTCCTGCAACAGCTTCTCCTGCTCGGTAAAGAGTGAAATTTGCCTGCGCCAGAAATCTTCATCTGTCATCCAGGGGAAAGCGCGCGGAAAAGCGGGATCCTGCCAGCGTCGGACAACCCAGGCCAGATAATAAACCATGCGCATAGCGCGTAAAGGTTCAATCAGTGACAATTCATTAATATCAAAGTCACTGAATTCACTGTAAGCCTCCAGCAAAATATCCCACTGTATACGCTGTTCCTGTCGATCGCCGCTGATGAGCATCCACAAATCCTGTACCGCCGGACCATTACGGGCATCATCCAGATCGACAAATAGCGGTCCATCGCGCCACAGGATATTCCCCGGATGACAGTCGCCATGTAATCGTAGCGGCTGCCACGTGGTATGCCACTGTTGCTGCAGCGTGTTACCTAGCTTATCGATAGCCTGTAGCAGCGCGGTCTTAAGCGAAGCAGGCACTAATTGTGAGTGCTCCAGCGCCTGTCGGGGTTCATGCAGATACTCATCAAGACCGATGGCAGGACGATGGTTGAACAGCGCTTTGCGCCCGGTCTGATGAATGCGGCCCAGGAATCGGCCTACCCATTCCATCTGATCTTCATTGTCTGTCTCATATTGCCGTCCGCCCAGACTGGGAAATACGGCAAAGAAGAAGCCAGCGTGGCTGTGCAGTGTCTCGCCCTTTAACCGCAATGGTGCCGCGATGGGCACCTCATCAGCCAGCAGATCGAGCGCATACTGATGCTCTTCAGCGATCTGTTCAGCACGCCAGCGCTGTGGGCGATAAAACTTCGCGACATAGCGGCGTTTTTCATCATCGCTGAATTGGTAAACCCGGTTCTCATAGCTGTTCAGGGCTGTCAGACCTGATTCGACGCGAATTCCTGTATCCCAGAGCGCATCAAGCAATACGTCGGGATTCAATGTCTGGAAGTTGAAAGCAGCGTCGCTCATCATATTACCTGTAGTTGCCCTTGCAAATAGCAGCCAAGGATAACACTACTCGTCCTGTTTAATGACACCCCGTGCGCGGAGCAGTGCGGTTTTGAAATCAACTTCATAGTCTTTTTTCAGGCCTGGGATCGCATCATCGCTGGCTGAGTCACGCATTTTGAGATGGTAAATTAATACATCGTCGCTTAATTCACTTAACGGGCCACGGAAACCAGATTCCTGCGCCAGTTTCTGCAAAAATGTGACCAGATTCAGGTCAGGCTCTTTTTGCCAGGCGGGTTGCAGCAGTTCGATCAACTCGTTTAAACGATGGCATTTCATTGAGGTTTCTCCGTTATTCACAGTGCGTCATCAGCGAGGGCAAAGCCATGACAATATTGACCGGCATCATTCTGGCTGGTGGTCAGGGCCGCCGTATGGGTGGTCAGGATAAAGGATTAGTGCAACTGGATGGCAGGCCGCTTTATCAGCATGTCCTTGAACGGCTCAGGCCACAAGTCGACATTGTCATGATTAATGCCAATCGTAATATTGATCGCTATCAGTTAAGCGGGTGTCGGGTTGTGCAGGATGTTTTTGATGGCTATCCGGGTCCGCTGGCCGGTATCTACAGTGCATTAGTGGCCATCGACGGTGAATGGGCTGCCTTTTGCTCCTGTGATACGCCTGCAGTTCCTCTTAACTTTGTTGAAAAACTGGCTGAACAATGTGGAGACGCCCCTGCAGTCTGGGTCCGCTCACAATCACGCGACCACCCCACGCTGGCGCTGATTCATCGGAAGATGGCAGTGCCTCTTCATGACTATCTTCACGCCGGTGAACGACGTCTGATGCATTTCCTGCGCGACCACGGCGGCCATGCTGTTCAGCTGGATAATGATGAATCTGCCTTCCGCAATATCAATACGCCTGATGATCTAAATCATACTAGCTCAACCAACTGAGGAGGGGATTAATATAGATAAAATTTAAAAAACGAAGCTCAGTTAACAATGTCTTTTTTTATTAAAAATAAGGCAGGCAATTTATCACGCTCGAAAAAATAATCCGTTACTCATTTAAAATAATAGAATTGTATCTGAGTTGAATTTTCCTGAAAGTGACCAATAAAATTGTTAACGGGAAGTCAGCGGACTACATTAAATGGGCAATAATAGTCATTACTGCCCAGGCGCTTTAGAGAGCTATCAGCCAGCAGTGAGGATATTAGTCCAAACTGCATCAGCACGGGCCACTGAGTCAGTAGTCCCTTCAGCAGCACCGACTACCAGTCCAAAAACAGCACCCCAAATACCGCCAAACAGGCCACCAAGGACACCCTGTGCTGGAGCCAGAATTCCACTGGTTACGCCGTCAGTATTAGCAGAAATATTATAGCAGGACCATGCAACGCCCATTGCGCCAGCAATCATTCCAACCACTGCGCCACCGATGCTGTCTAAGAATCCAGTAGAGGCAGCACCTGATACTAATTCTGTTTCAGCGATAGTAAGTTCTTTCATTTTAATCTTCCTTAAATTAGTTAATACGCAATTGAAATCCATCTAAGACATTTAACTTAATTAAACATCATCATTAGTTTCAATCAGTTACTAATAAATGTAAATAGAATAAAATCCATTTATTCCAGCAATATATTTTCCGTCTGTTATAAAATCCACAATCACATTAAGTTAATAAGTTAGTTAAGTATTAAATTGTAGAATATTAAAAGTAATTAACTCGATATTTATTCTATTTTTCACCTGTTGAGTGTCGTAATAGTCAATATAAAGGAGATCACTGGCCGTAGTTTACCGTATCAGAGAGGGGTTCTCAGGCTGTTTTCGGAGATTATGGTGCGGTTTTTCACGATCTGCAGACGTAAAAAAACCCCGCACTCGCGTGCGGGGCTTCTTCACTTATTTGATGCCTGGCAGTTCCCTACTCTCGCATGGGGAGACCCCACACTACC
>NZ_JACVVI010000016.1:0-123816 GCF_016658625.1 Pantoea sp. S62
CCGACCCCCTCCTTGTAAGGGAGATGCTCTACCAACTGAGCTAATCACCCATATCTTCATACCTGTTCACTGCGGGCACCCTGTTAAGAGTGGTGGGTGATGACGGGTTCGAACCGCCGACCCCCTCCTTGTAAGGGAGATGCTCTACCAACTGAGCTAATCACCCCCGCTGTGTGGAGTCGCATTATAGGGATAGTTGATTTTGAGTCAACGCTTTTTAAAACATAAATGTGCGTTCGGTTTATTTTTAAACATCCTGTCGCGCTTTTAGTCAATGTGCTGGTTTTACTGACAGAAAAGCCCCTTTTCCCGGAGGGCAACCGGCGGGCATGCATTGAGGATTCACCGTCAGATGCTAGAATGTGCCCACTGTTTTTTCGCGTCTAACCTGTTTTTTGTCATCCAGACAGAGAACCCGCGCATCTAAGGCAATACTCAATGAAAATCAAAACACGCTTCGCGCCCAGCCCGACCGGCTATCTGCATGTCGGTGGCGCCCGTACCGCACTTTACTCCTGGCTCTTTGCCCGTCATAACCAGGGCGAGTTTGTGCTGCGTATTGAAGATACCGATCTGGAACGCTCCACGCCGGAAGCTATCGAAGCCATCATGGATGGCATGAACTGGCTCAGTCTGGACTGGAACGAAGGCCCTTACTACCAGACTAAACGTTTTGATCGCTACAACGCGGTCATTGATGAAATGCTGGAAGCAGGCACGGCTTACAAATGCTACTGCTCTAAAGAGCGTCTGGAAGCGCTGCGTGAAGAGCAGATGGCCAACAACGAAAAGCCGCGTTACGACGGCCGCTGCCGTGACAGCCATGAACATCATGCCGATGACGAGCCGTGTGTGGTGCGCTTCCGCAACCCGCAGGAAGGATCGGTCATCTTTGACGACCAGATTCGTGGCCCGATTGAGTTCAGCAACCAGGAACTGGATGATCTGATTATCCGCCGTACCGATGGTTCGCCAACCTATAACTTCTGCGTCGTGGTGGATGACTGGGATATGGGCATCACGCACGTTATTCGCGGTGAAGATCACATCAACAACACACCACGTCAGATCAACATTCTCAAAGCCATTGGCGCGCAGGTTCCGGTCTATGCCCACGTCTCAATGATCCTGGGCGATGATGGCAAAAAGCTCTCCAAGCGTCATGGTGCGGTAGGGGTGATGCAGTATCGTGATGATGGCTATTTGCCAGAAGCGTTGCTCAACTACCTGGTTCGTCTGGGCTGGTCACATGGCGATCAGGAAATTTTCAGCGTGCCTGAAATGACTGAGCTGTTTACTCTGGACGCTGTCAGCAAGTCTGCCAGTGCGTTCAACACCGAGAAGCTGCAGTGGCTGAATCATCACTACATCAATACGCTGCCGCCAGAATATGTGGCGACGCATCTGCAGTGGCATATTGAAGAGCAGAAAATTGATACCCGCACCGGGCCTGAACTGGCGAAACTGGTTAGCCTGCTGGGCGAGCGCTGCAAAACGCTGAAAGAGATGGCGGCGTCCTGTCGCTACTTCTATGAAGATTTTGCAGAGTTTGATGCTGATGCCGCGAAGAAACATCTTCGTCCGGTGGCGCGTCAGCCGCTGGAAGTGGTGCGCGATAAGCTGGCCGCAATCACTGAGTGGAACGCTGAAAACGTCCATCAGGCGATTCAGAGCACCGCCGATGAGCTGGAAGTGGGGATGGGTAAAGTCGGCATGCCGCTGCGTGTGGCGGTGACCGGTGCCGGTCAGTCACCGGGTCTGGATGTCACTGTTGAAGCGATTGGCCGCAGCCGAAGTGTGGCACGTATTGAGCAGGCTCTGGCCTTTATCAGTGAGCGGGAAGCACAGGCTTAATAAACTTAGCCGGAAGCGTCACGCTTCCGGTTTCTTTACTCTTCACCAATTCCCAGACGCTGCATGACGCCCTTAATCCCTTCACGTAAGATTAACGCGGTGAACTGATCCTGTTCATCCTGACTCATTTGCTGGATGGAACTTATCAATAACGCAGGTAAAGAATTCGCCACTGCACCATAGGTCGCTGCGGGTTCGTTGAGATTGCGTGTCGACTGAATAAAACTTTTTACGCGTTCATCAATATGAATCAGACGCGCCTTACCGCCTTGTACACCGGGCTTTGGCGTAGTTGTCCAGTTCTCTCGCTTAATCCATTTATTCACCGTTTGCCGACTGTAACCCGTTTCTGCAGCCAGCTCTTCGGGAGTAAGCCATTCCTTTTTCACGATGCTATCCCTGTTAAATACATTAGCGGTACATATTACAGCAAAACGTAACGGGGGAAAGTAACTGAGGCTGAAATTGCCTTTTGTCTTTTGACAAAAGGCAAAACAGGATTACTGCGGGTTGCTGGCAGGTTCTGCGGCTGGGCGGAAGGCAAGGAAGTAAGCCAGGCCAACGAAGACGGCACCGCCCACGGCATTGCCCAGGAAGACGGCAACAAAGTTAGGCAGATACTCTGCCCAGCTCATCTGACCGGCAAAAATGGCGGCCGGGATGATAAACATGTTGGCGACAACGTGCTGGAAGCCAATGGCAACAAACGCCATCACCGGGAACCACATGCCGAAGATCTTGCCGACCACATCTTTACTGGCAAACGCCAGCCACACCGCCAGACACACCAGCCAGTTACAGCCAATGCCTGAAATAAAGGCGTGCAGGAAATCGGCATGGACTTTTGCAGAGGCAATCGCAACGGTCTTTTTCAGGTAATCGCCTTCGGTCATGCCCAGCATATGGCCAAAGAACCAGGCGACAGCCACGCTGCCGAGGAAGTTCGCCAGAGTCACCCAGAACCAGTTCCGCGCCACGCTCATAAAGCTGATGCGGCGGGCGAACCAGGCTACCGGCAGGGTCATCATATTACCGGTCAGCAGCTCACCCCCTGCCAGCACGGTCATGATGATACCTACCGGGAAGACAGCGGCACCTAACAGGCCACCAAATGAGCCCCATTCAGCCGGCAGGGTGTTGATGACGTGAAGATCCAGCAGGAAGCCAGTCGCAATAAATGCGCCCGCCATGAAGCCGAGAATCAGAAGGATGCTGACAGGCGCACGGCTTTTTGCCACGCCTGACTGGATCGCCAGTTGTGCGATTTCTTTAGGTGTATGCAGCGACATAGTATCTCAATAGTTTTTTTATGATTAATGGGACGATAACGCCTGGTGGACGCGTGGTGTGCGGGAGAGGGTCCCGGTGACCACTAAATTAGCGGGCTAAGTTTTGCACGCGAAAAAGACGAAGACAAGAAAATTCCTATAACATATTTAACCGGGAATTAACCTGACGGCAGACTGAATAACAGTTAAAAAACGGCCCTGCCGGAACAGACATGATTTTCAGCTGTGGCATGCTGCTGAAACTTCGCAGGTTGCCGCCTTTTTCAGCGATCAAACAGAGAATGTCATTTTGCCGTTGACACCCTGGAGGCGGTTTCATATTATGCCGTCCGTCGCTTAACGCGACAGTTTTTCGGTTCGGGGCTATAGCTCAGCTGGGAGAGCGCCTGCATGGCATGCAGGAGGTCAGCGGTTCGATCCCGCTTAGCTCCACCAAACTTCTTCCCAGAAGTTTGGCACTGAAAAACGATTCCAGATGTGGGGGTATAGCTCAGCTGGGAGAGCGCTTGCATGGCATGCAAGAGGTCAGCGGTTCGATCCCGCTTATCTCCACCATTTTCTGACACGTTGCTGTCAAACTCCTTTCCGATTTATCTTTCATTCGCCTTTTCCTGCGACTCTATCTTCATTGCGATTTACATTACGCTGCTGCGTACGCTATTTACTGTAAATACTTTCTGTGACGCCTCCAGCGCCCCTGGCGGGACATTGTGCTGTCCGTTGCGCACGGTTTAACTCCACACGTGACCGGGGTATGCAATGGAAGCAGAGAGAGGAAAGAAACGCTAAAACGGAAAGGACGAATCAGCGGAAGCTGAGCAGGGATGGCGCAAAATGAAAAGGGCGAGCCAGGCTCGCCCTTTGATGTTCACAACCGTATCAGAACGCCAGAACCAGACCGGCGATAGCGGCGGAGAGCACGCTGACCAGCGTAGAGCCGTACAGCAGCTTCAGGCCAAAGCGGGAAACCACGTTACCCTGTTCTTCGTTCAGACCTTTAATCGCACCGGCCACGATGCCGATTGAAGAGAAGTTGGCGAATGACACCAGGAACACGGACAGAATACCTTCTGAATTTGGCGACAACTGACCCGCGATTTTCTGCAGATCCATCATGGCTACAAACTCATTCGATACCAGCTTGGTCGCCATAATGCTGCCGACCTGCAGCGCTTCGCCAGAAGGCACACCCATCATCCAGGCAAACGGATAGAAGACAAAGCCGAGAACGCCCTGGAAGCTGATGCCGAAGATCAGATCAAACAGCGCATTCAGGCCTGAAATCAGCGCGATAAAGCCAATCAGCATGGCGGCGACGATAATCGCGACGCGGAAACCGGCCAGGATATATTCGCCCAGCATCTCGAAGAAGCTCTGACCTTTATGCAGATCCTGCAGCTGCAGATCTTCTTCGTTCTCAACGCGGTACGGGTTGATCAGCGACAGCACGATAAAGGTACTGAACATGTTGAGCACCAGTGCAGCGACCACATATTTTGGCTGCAGCATCGTCATGTAGGCGCCGACGATAGACATCGAAACGGTGGACATTGCGGTAGCGGCCATGGTGTACATGCGGCGCTGTGACATCTTGCCCAGGATATCTTTATAGGCGATGAAGTTTTCTGACTGCCCCAGTATCAGAGAACTCACGGCGTTGAAAGATTCCAGTTTTCCCATGCCATTCACTTTCGACAGCACGGTACCGATACCGCGGATCACCCACGGCAGGATACGGAAGTGCTGCAGAATACCGATCAGGGCAGAGATAAAGACGATTGGGCACAGTACGTTGAGGAAGAAGAAGGCCAGACCTTTGTCGCTCATGTTGCCGAAGACAAAGTTGGTTCCCTGAGCCGCATACTTCAACAGATGATCGAAGAAGCCCGCGAAGCCTTTGACGAAACCCAGTCCCGCTTCTGAGTTCAGGAAGAACCAGGCGAGCACAATTTCAATCACCAGTAGCTGTATAATGTAGCGAATGCGAATGCTTTTACGATCGTGACTGACCAGCAAGGAGAGTATCCCGACCACCACCAGTGCTAAAAGAAATTGCAAAATATGGGACATGGTTGCTCCAAATTTGAGGAGGGTTGTATTTTGTTGCGTATTCTATGTAACGCGTTACTTAAAAACGAGATCTGAACCACAATATAAGTATTCGCTATCGCTATATTTTCCAGAAAAGTTCCAGAGATCACGTCCTGTTTACAAATTATTCACGCCAGATAACCACATAATTATTGTCTATATTTTACACGGGGCGTAGAGTGACACTATTGCTCACATTTTTAGCAATCACCTCCTTTACTGTAAGATATAGCAATGGCTATACTTTATAGCAGCATCTATTACACCGATAACAATAAACGAATTTCACTTGCACATGCTAACCCCTAAGCTGGCGGGGCAGGCAAATGTTCAGACAGGGTACCGGATATGTTTGAAAGTCGTACCGCCGAGCGCGCCGCTCGCGGAGTCAGAAAAGTCAAACTCGCACTGCTGGGCCCCGCCTTTATTGCCGCTATCGGCTATATCGATCCGGGCAACTTTGCGACCAACATTCAGGCGGGCGCTGCTTACGGCTACAAATTGCTGTGGGTGGTGGTGTGGGCCAACATCATGGCCATGCTGATCCAGCTGATGTCCGCTAAGCTGGGTATCGCCACCGGCAAAAATCTCGCCGAGCATATCCGCGATCGCTTTCCTCGTCCCGCCGTCTGGTTTTACTGGGTGCAGGCAGAAATTATTGCGATGGCCACCGACCTTGCGGAGTTTATCGGCGCGGCGCTGGGCTTCAAGCTGTTGCTCGGTATCTCACTGATGCAGGGCGCGGTACTGACCGGCATCGCCACGTTCCTGATATTGATGTTACAGAGCCGCGGTCAGAAACCGCTGGAGCTGGTAATTGGCGGACTGCTACTGTTTGTGGCGGCGGCCTATATCGTCGAACTCTTCTTTTCTCAGCCCAATGTCAAAGAGCTGGTGGTCGGCATGGCGCTGCCCGCGCTACCGACGTCGGATGCCGTTTTCCTGGCAGCCGGTGTGCTGGGCGCGACCATTATGCCGCACGTAATCTATCTGCACTCCGCACTGACGCAGGGCAAAAGTGAGGACAGCAAAGGCCAGCGTTACTCTTCAACCAAACTGGATGTGGCGATTGCCATGACCATCGCCGGATTCGTTAACCTGGCGATGATGGCTACCGCGGCGGCGGCCTTCCACTTCAGCGGCCACAGCAAAATCGCTGAGCTTGACCAGGCCTATCTGACGCTGCAGCCGTTGTTAGGTCAGGCGGCGGCGACGGTATTTGGTCTGAGCCTGGTGGCTGCCGGACTCTCCTCAACGGTGGTCGGCACGCTGGCGGGACAGGTGGTGATGCAGGGCTTTATCCGTTTCCATATTCCGCTCTGGGTGCGGCGAACTGTCACCATGCTGCCTTCCTTTATTGTTATCTGGGCAGGATGGGATCCAACAAAGGTGCTGGTGATGAGTCAGGTGCTGCTGAGCTTCGGTATTGCGCTGGCGCTGATTCCGCTGCTCTCCTTTACCGGCAACCGCGAGCTGATGGGCGATGATATGGTGAACTCGCGCCTGATGCAGAACACCGGACGACTGATCGTGTTGCTGGTGATTGCGCTGAATCTTTATCTGCTGGTGGGCGAAGCGCTGGGGCTGTAAGGGTCCTGGAAACAAAAAAACGCCCGGCATTTGCCGGGCGTTTTTTGTTAGTGGCGATCGTGTCCGTGATGATCGGGACCACCAGGCCCAAAACCACGCGGGCCTGGCCCGCGACGGTCATGACGATCCCAGTCACGATCGCGGCGATGCTGATGTTCCCAGCGGCGCTCACGGTCGCGCTCATGCCAGCGACGTTCACGCTCCCACTGCTGCTGACGACGCCACTCTTCGTGTCGCCACCAGCGGCGTTCGTTATAGGAATAACGATCATTCCACCAGCGCGGTTCACGCCAGCGACCGCCATCCCAGTAATAACCACGATTGTCGCGATCACCCAGATTCAGCGTAACGCCGGGGGCCAGAGTAATAGAGGCACTGGAGGCCTCAGCTGTGTGGTTTGCCAGCGGCGACAACACCGCCAGCAGGGCAGCAAAAATAAGAGCTCTTTTCATTATATTCTCCTCATCAACAGTCTGATGCTGTTGCGGCGCAGTGATTATGCCTGCGTAATGCTGTCGTTACCGCATCATTGTGTCGGAAGATTGTGAGGAAATTGGGGAGAGAAAGGGGATTGAGACTATTCTGGCGAGAAAACACCCGGCCTGCGCCGGGCGGGGGAAAATTACAGCAGGGCCGCGTCAATCGCCGCTAACTCCGTGTCGCTGAACTGACGTCGGGCGAGCATGGCCACCGCGTCATCGATCTGGGCCGTTTTACTGGCCCCTATCAGCACGGAGGTGACGCGATCATCGCGCAGCACCCACGCCAGCGCCATCTGCGCCAGCTTCTGCTCGCGCTGCTGGGCAATCACGTTCAGCTTACGGACCTTCTCCATCTTCTCATCCGTCAACTGATTCTCCGTCAGGAATTTGCTGCCGCTGGCCGCACGCGAATCTTCCGGGATGCCCTGCAGATAGCGATCGGTGAGCACGCCGCCCGCCAGCGGTGAGAAGGCAATACAGCCGACGCCCTCATTACCCAGCGTCTGAATCAATCCCTGCTCAGGCGTTCGTTCAAACATCGAATAGCGCGGCTGGTGGATCAGACAAGGCGTGCCGAGATCGCGCAGGATAGCAATCGCCCTGGCAGCAAGATCGGCCGGATAGTTAGAAAGGGCAGCGTAAAGCGCTTTGCCCTGGCGCACCACATGATCCAGCGCGCGCATGGTTTCTTCCAGCGGTGTTTCCGGATCGGGGCGGTGATGATAGAAAATATCCACATACTCCAGCCCCATGCGCTTCAGGCTCTGATCCAGGCTGGCGACCAGATACTTACGCGAACCCCAGTCGCCATACGGCCCCTGCCACATGGTATAGCCCGCTTTAGTGGAGATAATCAGCTCATCACGATGGGCACGAAAATCTTCCCGCAGAATACGCCCGAAATTCTCCTCCGCTGAGCCAGGAGGCGGGCCGTAGTTATTCGCTAAGTCGAAGTGGGTGATGCCGAGGTCAAACGCATGACGCAGCAGCTCACGACTGTTATCGACCCGGGTACTGTCACCAAAGTTGTGCCACAGTCCCAGCGAAATGGCGGGCAGTTTAATGCCGCTGCGGCCGCTGCGGCGGTATTCCATCTGTTGATAGCGATCGGGATGGGGGAAAGAGGACATTCAGCGCTCCTGAGTAAAAACGGGGATATGTGCCAAAAGTCTATCAGTGTATACGGTTACACTCAGTGACAGCGCGTAGCAGTTCGCGTTTTTACAGAATATTCCGCCAGCGTAACGCCGGCTTTCCAGCCATTGTGGCTGGCGGAAAGCGTGGCACTCCTCGCTAATTTCATCGGCTGTCAGATACTTAACCCAACTCTTCCCTGAAAGGATTGCGCAATGTCCACATTCACTGTTGGAGACTACCTGCTGACCCGTCTGCAGGAGATGGGTATAAAGCATCTGTTTGGCGTGCCGGGCGACTATAACCTGCAGTTTCTTGACTGCGTTATCGACCATCCGGAAATCAGCTGGGTGGGCTGTGCCAATGAGCTTAATGCCGCCTATGCGGCGGACGGCTATGCACGCTGCAACGGTGCTGGCGCGCTGTTAACCACCTTCGGTGTTGGCGAACTCAGCGCGATTAACGGCGTCGCAGGCAGTTATGCTGAGTATCTGCCGGTGATCCATATCGTTGGCGCGCCAGCGACTTCTGCGCAATTACAGGGTGACTGTGTTCATCATTCGCTGGGCGATGGCGATTTCCGGCATTTCATACGCATGGCCGCCGAAGTCAGTGCCGCAACAGCGCAACTTACTGCCGACAATGCCACTGCTGAAATTGACAGAGTAATAGAGCACGCGTTACAGGCCCGTCGTCCCGGCTATCTGTCGCTGGCCGTTGACGTGGCAGCCATTGAGGTACAGCCACCTATTCAGCCCCTGAACCGTCATCAATCCTCTTCGCCCGCTGCGCGCCGCGCTTTCCGCGACGCGGCGGAGCAATTGCTGGCACCGGCAGAGCGCGTTTCACTGCTGGCCGATTTTCTGGCGCTGCGCTGGCAGCAGCAATCTGCCCTGGCCGCGCTGCGTGAAAAGAGTGCGATTCCCTGCGCCAGCCTGCTGATGGGCAAAGGCGTACTGGACGAGCAGCAGCCGGGTTATGTGGGGACTTATGCCGGTGAAGCCAGTGCGAGTCAGGTGTGCGGACAGATTGAGCTGGTGGATGTGGCGATCTGCGTCGGGGTGCGTTTCACTGACACGATTACAGCAGGATTTACGCAGCAGTTTGCGCCTGAGCGACTGATCGATCTGCAACCCTTCAGCGCCAGCGTGGGCGGTGAGCATTTTGCACCGCTGTCGATGGCGGATGCGCTGAGCGAGCTGCAACCGCTGTTTGAACACTACGGCCAGCAGTGGCAGCCCGCCATAGCACCGTCTGCCGTGCAACCGGCTGCACCGGCCGCCGTGATCAGTCAGCAGGCTTTCTGGCAGGCGATGCAGGCTTTTCTGCAACCCGGTGACCTGATTCTGGCGGAGCAGGGGACAGCCGCTTTTGGTGCCGCTGCGTTGCGACTGCCCTCGCAGGCGCAGCTGGTGGTTCAGCCATTATGGGGATCAATCGGCTATACTCTTCCGGCAGCGTTTGGCGCACAGACCGCTGACCCCGATCGCCGGGTTATCCTGATTATCGGCGACGGTTCGGCACAGCTGACGATTCAGGAACTGGGTTCAATGCTGCGGGATGAGCAGCGACTGATTATCTTTTTGCTGAATAATGAAGGCTATACCGTCGAACGGGCCATTCATGGCGCAACACAGCGTTATAATGATATTGCTCAGTGGAACTGGACGGCCTTACCGCACGCACTGAGTCTGCAGGGCCAGGCGCAGAGCTGGCGCATCAGTGAAACGGTGCAGTTAGACGAGGTGATGGCGCGACTTTCCGCACCTCAATGGCTGTCGCTGGTTGAGGTGGTCATGCAGAAAGAGGATTTGCCGCCACTGTTACGAAAAGTCACCGCCTGCCTGAATCAACGCAACGGCGGCTAAGATTCAGATAGTTGCCGCTGTGCAGGGTGGACTATCGCGGTTAGGCTGTAGCACACCTGAGTAAGACGCTCACCAATCGCACCGGTGAGCGTTGTTGTTTTATGGGCAGAAATTTATAGTGTCCTCCAACTCTTAAGACCCCAAGCGGAGCAACAGAAGAATGACAACCTATGCCTTGGTCGGCGATGTCGGCGGTACTAACGCACGCCTCGCCCTGTGTGAGGTGGAAAGCGGCAGCATCACCCAGGCCAAAACATTCTCAACATCAGAATACGACAGCCTCGAAGCCGTCATCCGCCACTATCTTGATGAACAACAGCAGGATGTTAAAGATGGCTGTATCGCTATCGCCTGCCCGATTACCGATGACTGGGTTGAAATGACCAACCATGACTGGGCGTTTTCTACGCGCAAGCTCAAAGAGAACATCGGTTTTGAACACCTGGAAATCATTAACGACTTCACTGCGGTATCCATGGCGATTCCGATGCTGACCGCCGACAACGTGATTCAGTTTGGCGGCACAGCCCCGGTGAAAGACAAGCCTATCGCGATTTATGGTGCCGGTACCGGATTAGGCGTCAGCCATCTGGTGCACGTGGACAAACGCTGGGTCAGCCTGCCTGGTGAGGGCGGTCATGTCGATTTCGCCGCTAACAGCGAAGAAGAAGATCAGATTCTGGAAGTGCTGCGTGAGGAGCTGGGCCATGTTTCAGCAGAACGTATCCTGTCCGGTGCCGGTCTGGTTAACCTCTATCGTGCGATTGTTAAAGTCGATAATCGTGTGCCGGAAAACCTGAAGCCAAAAGATGTCAGCCAACGTGCGCTGGATGATAGCTGCATCGACTGCCGTCGTGCGCTGTCGATGTTCTGCGTCATCATGGGCCGTTTCGGTGGCAATCTGGCATTGAACCTCGGCACCTTTGGTGGCGTCTACATTGCGGGTGGCATCGTGCCACGTTTCCTGGAGTTCTTTAAGGCGTCAGGTTTCCGTGCCGCTTTCGAAGACAAAGGCCGCTTTCGTGACTATGTTGCCAGCATACCGGTCTATATGATCACGCACGATCAGCCTGGCCTGCTGGGCGCGGGCGCGCATCTGCGTCAGACGCTGGGTCGCATTATCTGATTCAGTTACACCTCGCGCGCACGTCCACTTTGCGCGCGTTATGATTTTCCTGGCCTGCCTGCTTCAGCTGGGCAGGTTCGGGAAATCATCCTCGGCTTCACCACACGTTCTCCTGAAACATTCACCACTCCAGCGCTACAGGCGCATCAGTTGCCGAAACTGCTTCACCTTGCTGCGGCTCACCGGCACCTGAAACTCCAGATCGCGCAGCTTCAGCAGATAGGTGTTGTTAAACCACGGCTCAATTTCGCGGATCTTGCTGAGGCTGACGCAGTAAGAGCGGTGGCAGCGGAAGAACTGCTGCTCCGGCAGACGTGAACAGAATTCGGTAATATTCATCGACATCACGTAAGACTCGCGCCGCGTGTACACAAACGTCAGCTTTTCATGGGCTTCTACGTAGTAAATGTCATTCACGTCCGTGACGAGAATGCGCTCATCTTTAATCAGGTTGACCGTCTGCGGGGCTGGCGTGGCGCTGAGATGGCTGACCGCCTGTTGCGCCTGCGCAGTGGCTTCCAGCTTGTTCAGCATGGTGACAATCCGCGACTCCTGATAAGGCTTGAGAATGTAGTCAAACGCCTCCAGCTCAAACGCCTCCACCGCATGCTCTTTCCACGCGGTGATAAAGACAATCAGCGGCTTGTGCGCAAACTGATGGATATTCTGTGCCAGCAGCATGCCATCCAGCGAAGGAATGTTGATGTCGAGAAAAATTACATCGACCCGATGCTGTTGCAGATACTTCAGTACGTCGAGGCCATCGTCAAAGCAGGCTTCAATCTCGATTTTGCTGTGATGCTGAATCATCCAGCTCAGCTCCTGCTGCGCCAGGAATTCATCTTCCACAATAATGGCTTTCATAACAGATTCTCCGCCAGGCGCTGGCCATTCTTACTCAGCGTAAAGGAGATCTCGGTGCCCGGCTGGTGCCGCACGATGTTCAGTCCCTGACCCGACAGAAGTTTTACCCGATGATGCACATTGAGCAGGCCAATTTTGTTACCGGGCATCTCATTGCGTGCTACTCGCTCCATCACCTGGTCACTGATGCCCTGGCCGGTATCCCGAACTGAAACCCGCACCCGATCGCCCAGATCCCGCACGCTCAGCGTCACCACGCCTTTACCTTTACAGGGCTGGATGCCATGCACAATCGCATTCTCCACCAGCGGCTGGATCAGCAGACTTGGCAGCAGAAAATGCAGATCTTCGTCGACGTCATAGATCATCGTCAGCTTATCGCCAAACCGCGCCTGCTCAATAGCGATGTAATCTTTGACCTGCCATAGCTCCTTACGGATATCGATTAGCTCATCATCGTTTAGCTCCAGGTTGTAGCGCAGGTAGCGTGACAGGTTAATCACCAGCTGGCGGGCGGTATCGGGATTAAGCCGGATAGAAGAGGAAATGGCATTCAGGGCATTGAACAGAAAATGAGGATTTATTTTACTTTGCAGCGCGCGCAGTTCCGCTTTATTGGCCATCTCACGTAGCTGCTCGGCGCGCGACACTTCAAGCTGGGTAGAGATGATTTGCGACAGGCCGATGGCCATCTCCTTCAGCGAGCCGGTGATACGGTGCGCGCGGCGATAGTAGATTTTCAGCGTGCCGGTGACTTTGCCTTTTTCCCACAGCGGGATGACGATCATCGAATGGATATCTTTGGTGCGGTGCGCTTCGTCGTTGTTTTTAATTATAATTTTACCGCTGGCGATCGACTGCGCCGTGGTGGGGCTGATGCCATCATCCCCATGTTGATAGTTATGTTCGCCATAGCCGACGTAGGCCAGAATCTGTTTTTTGTCGGTCATCGCCACCGCATCGGCTTTGATCTCCCGCCGGATAATGTCACAGATGTTGCGCAGCGAGTCGCTGTTTACCTGACGAAACAGCGGCAGGGTTTTGTTGGCGATCTCCAGCGCCAGCTTGGCCTGACGGGCGGCAATTGCCTCTTTCTCTCCCTCGACGCTCTGCACCAGCAACACAATGATACCGATGCTGGAGGCACCGAGGATCATCGGCAGCGCAATCTCCGACACAATCGCCAGCCCGAGTGAAGTTGGGCGCGCCCACAGGACGATCAGCACCATCGTCAGGGCTTCACACAGCATGCCGCCGACGATACCGGCACGCCAGCGATGCTCTTTCAGCACCCGGCGATTAATGCCGCCCGCGACGATACCGGCGATGATGCTGGTAATCAGACAGGGCACCGAAGTCACGCCGTGAATATCGATCAGAAAACGGTGCAGCCCCGCAATCACACCGGTGGCGATGCCAACCCAGGGACCAAACAGAATGCCGCCCGCCATCACGGCAATCACCCGCACATTCAGCAGCGAACCGTCGACATTAACGCCAGACCAGGTACTGAACAGCGCAAACAGAGAAAAGATGGCCGTTACCGCCACTTTCTCCGCGCGGGTATGTTCATCTTTTTGCAGCAGCTGACGAAACGGGCGGGTGCGCGT
Organism: Pantoea sp. S62; assembly: GCF_016658625.1. NCBI lineage: Bacteria > Pseudomonadati > Pseudomonadota > Gammaproteobacteria > Enterobacterales > Erwiniaceae > Pantoea > Pantoea sp. S62. Next base: position 13,909 of record NZ_JACVVI010000016.1, read on the forward strand.
CAGGAAGAACAGGCAGATCAACATCAGGGCGGCGCGGTCAAATACTGCCAGTAACATCGTGAAGTGGGAGGACACAGGCGGCTCGTCGGCAATGGAAAGTGTCCCTATGATAAAAAATGTGATCGCGAACCGCTAGCGCCCCGCACAATCACGCCGGGACTTCGTGTTTAAGATCAATTTTTATGGCCTGGGCATAAAAAGAGGAAAGGTTGAGTGCAATAAAGGGGAACACTTTTCATCCTGCCTGTGCTGGTCGCTGTGATGCCGTTTTGCTATGTTGCGCGATGACGCGCGCCAGCGACCGCTGGAAAACCGCGCCCATCGGGAGCAGCAGATGCAACTTGTCACCGCCAGATTAACCCTGAATAAATTACAGCCAGAAGACTGGCAACTGTTTCGTGCCGTCCATGAAGATCGTGACACCATGACCTGGGTGAGCGAAATTCCCGATGAAGCGGATATTCGCCAGCGCTTCACCGAGCGTCTGGCTCCGTGGCAGCCAGGCAGTTTTCATATGCTCTGCCTGGTGGCACGACGACGCGACAGCGGTGAGCCGATTGGCCTGTTTGGCTGCAGCCCGGAATGGGAGCCACACCGTCAGGCCGAGGTGGGTTATATGCTGCTGCATCGCCACTGCGGACAGGGCTATGGCAGCGAGGCGCTGGCGGCGCTGTGTCAGTTTCTGCTCGAAGCCGATTTCCATAAACTCAAGGCGATGGTGGTTGAAGGTAACTGGGCGTCACGCCGGATTCTGGAGAAAAACGGCTTCCAGCTGGAGGGCACGCTACGGGATAATTATCTGCTGAACGGCTGCTGGGTGAACGATTGGCTGCTGGGACGACTGAATCCGCAAAAATAAAAATATTTTCTGCCCCCTCGACAAAATGATCCTCACCGCGTTATGTTCGTAACGGGTCACCGCAGTGACCCGCGTCGCTCGGACGGTCCGGGCGCTTACGTAATCCAGAGGACATCATGGCTGATAACAGCACACCCCGTCGTTTCTCACGTATTGAACGTTTACCCCCTTACGTTTTCAACATCACTGCTGAACTGAAGATGGCTGCGCGCCGGCGCGGCGAAGATATCATCGACTTTTCAATGGGCAACCCTGATGGCCCGACTCCGCCGCACATCGTCGAAAAGTTATGCCAGGTAGCGCAGCGCGACGACACCCACGGTTATTCCACCTCACGCGGCATTCCGCGTCTGCGCCGGGCGATCTCGCGCTGGTACGCCGATCGTTACCAGGTGGAGATCGATCCTGAATCTGAGGCGATTGTGACTATCGGCTCCAAAGAGGGGCTGGCGCACCTGATGCTGGCGACGCTGGATCATGGTGATACCGTGCTGGTACCGAACCCCAGCTATCCGATTCATATCTACGGTGCGGTGATTGCCGGAGCGCAGGTACGCTCGGTGCCGCTGGTGGCAGGTGTCGACTTCTTCAATGAGCTGGAACGCGCCATTCGTGAGAGCTACCCCAAGCCAAAAATGATGATCCTTGGCTTCCCGTCCAATCCCACCGCACAGTGTGTGGAACTCGACTTTTTCAAGCGGGTGATTGCGCTGGCAAAACAATACAACGTGCTGGTGATCCACGATCTGGCCTATGCCGACATCGTCTACGATGGCTGGAAAGCGCCGTCGATTATGCAGGTGCCAGGTGCGCGTGATGTTGCTGTCGAGTTCTTTACCCTGTCAAAAAGCTACAACATGGCGGGCTGGCGCATCGGTTTTATGGTGGGCAACAAAGAGCTGGTCGCCGCGCTGGCACGGATCAAAAGTTACCATGACTATGGCACCTTTACGCCGCTGCAGGTGGCAGCTATTGCCGCGCTGGAAGGGGATCAACAGTGTGTTCGCGACATTGCAGAGCAGTACAAACGACGTCGTGATGTGCTGGTCAAGGGATTGCATGAAGCGGGCTGGATGGTGGATAACCCCAAAGCCTCGATGTACGTCTGGGCAAAAATTCCGGACCACTATGCGCATCTGGGGTCGCTGGAGTTTGCCAAACATATGCTGCAGGAGGCGAAAGTATGTGTTTCGCCCGGTATCGGGTTTGGCGACTATGGTGATACGCACGTGCGTTTTGCACTGATTGAAAACAGCGATCGCATTCGTCAGGCAGTACGGGGAATTAAAGCGATGTTTCGTGCCGATGGCGTTTTGCCAGGCAGCATGAAAACAGAAGAAGAGCACTGACAGCCAGCAGGGGCGACGCAATGGTCGCCCCTTAGCGGCACTGTCACGCCATTACTTCAGCAGCAGAACAAAGGTTCCGAACCAAAGTAACGCGAAAAAAGATATTCCCATCAAGGCATATTTCACAAAGCAACTCCTCTGAGCGGTTACGATGATGGCGATCCCAAACCAGTGCAACGCGAACAGCTGTGGAAAAGAGATCGCCATTTCAGTAATGGTCTGCTCATTTCCGGGTCGATCTGAATAACTCAGAACAGGATCAGGCGCTAATTTACGCGTAATCCTGCCTAAATGAAATAGGTCCGTTCTGAGATATTGCTCACAATTTTACGGCACCTGAATTTCCGGGATCGCCGACATGCCGACACGTAACTGAGCCAGATGCTGTTGGTCACTATCCAGCACAATTTTAACCGGCAAACGTTGAACGACTTTAGTGTAGTTGCCGGTGGCGTTATCGGGAGCAATCGCGGAAAAAGTTGCGCCGGTGGCCGGTGCGATACTGTCCACATGGCCGGTAAAGGTCTTGCCTGGCAGGGCATCGACACGGATTTGCACCCGCTGACCCGGGCGCACATCGCTTAACTGCGTCTCAAGGTAGTTAGCCGTAATGTAGGTCTGCTGCAGCGGCACCACCGCCAGCAGGCGGGTTCCGGCTGACACATAAGCGCCGATCCGCACTGAGCGCTGACCGACCATGCCGTCAACGGGCGCCGTGATTCGCGTGTAGGAGAGGTTCAGCCTGGCCTGATCGACGCTGGCTTTAGCCGCTGCGACATCCGCTTCCGCTGAACGTACCGCAGCCTGTAATACGCCGACCTGTTTCACTGCCGACGCCAGCGCAGCCTGACTCTGATGCACCGCTGCCAGCGCCGAGCGCTGGTTAGCGCTGGATTTCTGCTGATCGTCGGCGGCTACGGTGCCGCTTTTATAAAGTCGGTTGTAGCGATCGGCGCTCTGACCGGCATACTGCGCGGACGCCTGGCTGGCCGCGACGCTGGCTTTCTGCTGATCAATCACCGACTGCTGCTGTTCCAGCTGGGCCTGGCTGCTCAGCAGTTTCGCCTGACTCACCTGCAGGTCAGCCTCGGCACTCTCCAGTGCCACACGATAGTCACGGTCGTCCAGCGTTGCCAGCAGCTGACCGGCTTTGACCTGCTGATTATCCTGCACCTGCACATTGCTGATGTAGCCGGAGACTTTTGGCGCGACCAGAGTGTAATCCGCATTGACGTAAGCGTCGTTGGTGCGGTGATCGTTGCCGCTCATCAGTGACCAGACTGCAAAAGCGATGGCCAGTAACACCAGCAGCAGCAGTGTGAGCACCAGAGTTCTTTTCATTTCGAAAGCACGCATATTCAGTTATTCCGGGAGGGGTTTTGAAGCAAAGTTTGAGGCGGCCAGACCCGTTTTGGCAGGATGGCGGTAAGCAATAACAGGCAGGCGGCAAAACCGGTCAGCATCAGCCAGCTGTCGCTCAGACTCAGAACCGTAGCCTGATGACGAACCAGCGTGGCAAATCCGCTGAGATTATCGCTGGCGCTGATGCTGCCATCCGGCAACAGCGGCAGGCTGCGACTGGCCTGATCGGCCTCTGGCGCGGTCATCAGCCAGCTGCGGCTGGCGGCCTGATCAATCAGAACACTGGAGTGAAACTGCTCACGATGGGAGAGGAAAACCTCAACCAGCGTGGAGGCGGTAATGCTGGAGAAGCCGCGCACCGTATTAAACATCGCCGAGGCAAACGGGCCTTCTGGCGGGGCCACCACGCTGGTGGCGCTCATCAGTATCGGCAGAATAATCATCGGTTGCCCGAACGCCTGAAGAATCTGCAGCAGCCAGAAGTTCTGGCGCGCCCACTCACTGGTGATTTGCGAGCCCAGCAGACAGGACGTTACCAGCAGGCCGACGCCCGCCGTCAGCATCCAGCGGCAGTCAATCCAGCGAATATTCAGCAGGGCCGCAATCAGCGGTGCGATCAGCAGTTGCGGCAGGCCGACCGTCAGCGCCAGTGGGGCAAACTCCAGGGTGCGAAAGCCGCTGACCTGAGCAAAATAGGCCGACGGCAGGGCGGAGCCTGACAGACCAAGGATGAGCACGCAGGCCAGTCCCAGCAAGCCGTGCGCCAGATTGGGCCGCCGCAGCATCTGCAATTTAAACAGGGGCAGCGGGTGAAACCACTCATTAATCAGGAAAACCAGCAGCAGCGGCAGCGCGGTCAGCAGCATACCGGCGATCAATGGCGAGTTCAGCCAGTCGAGACGCTCACCCTGAGTCAGCACCAGAACCAGCAGCGCAACCGCGCTGCTGCCGGTCACCATGCCAAACAGATCGATCTGCTGAAAGCGTTCCGGACGCAGCGGGTCCTGCGGTATCCCCCAGCTAATCAGCACCATAGCAATGAGCATGAATGGCACGACCTGCCAGAACACCATCATCCAGCTGACGTGGTCGGTCCATAACGACGCCAGCGAGGCCGCCATATTGGGGCCAAACGTCGCGGTCAGGGCATAGCCCGCCAGGCCAAACAGCTTAAAAGGCGGCGGCAGAAAGCGCAGGGCGACGGTCATCAGCATTGGCGGCAGTGCGCCACCGAACAGCCCCTGCAGCACGCGCAGGCTGATAAAAAGCGTCGGATCCGGCACCAGCGGCAACAGAATGCCGGTCAGCATAAATCCTGCCGATACGCCCAGTGTAAAGCGCCGCAGCGACAGAGTGACGGCAAACCAGGGCGCGATCATCATGGCAGCGACTTCTGCCGCCTGATAACCGGAAATAATCCAGCTACCCTGATCGTAACCGATGCCGATAGCAGCCCGGATATCTGCCAGCGCGATATCACTGACGCGATCGTTCAGCCCGGAGGTCAGGGCAGCAATGAGCACGCCGACCAGCCCAAGCGCCAGTCGCAGTGTAAAAGGATGAGGGGCCGGCGCGGCGGCAGGCTTAGCGTTCATTGCAGGCGATCTCGTTATTATGATGCAGTGTACTGCGATGTGATACAGGGCGTAATATTACATCCCGGTATGCTGTATTGCAATGTGGTACAGACTGTAAAAAGTGCGGCTTTCGCGCTACAGTAAGGCAGCTCAAACAGGACGACGCTATGGCACATCAACCCTCCAGCCGTGAGGATGAAAAAACGGGCGGCATTCAGGTCATCGCCCGTGCGGCAAAAATTCTTAACGCGCTGGGCGAACAGCCGGGCGGCATGAGCCTCGGCGAGATAGCTCAGGCAGTAGAACTGCCCCGTTCAACGGTGCAGCGCATCGTTGCCGCGCTCGACAGCGCCGAGCTGGTGCGCAGCAGCGGGGCAGGCGGACTGCGCCTGGGGCCGGCACTGTTAAAACTGATTTCCAGCGTGCATACCGATGTGGTCGATCTGGTCAGTCCGCTGCTGGAAAAACTCTCTTCCGACACCAATGAGACGGTTTCACTGGCGCGCGCCAGCGGCAGCCAGCTGGCGATTATTCACCACGTGGTGGCGTCGCGGGAGCTGCGGGTCGTTCCACATATGGGACTCAATTTGCCGCTCTACAGCACCTCAGGTGGACGGGCACTGCTGGCGCTGGAGTGTGAAAAAGATGTGCGGACGATCGTCGGAGACGCCTGGCAGGAGTTAACCGATATGACGGTGAAAACCCTGCCGCAGTTGCTGCAACTTATCAGGGAAGTGCGCGAAACCGGTATCGCTGTGGATCGCGGTGAAACGCTGGAAGGTATCTCTACCATGGCGTTTGCGCTGGATACGCTGTTTGGTCGCTTTTCTGTCTCTTTGCTGGTGCCCTCTGCACGTTTTCTGCGTCACGAAGCCCGTTTTCGTGACGAGATGCTGAAGTGCAAAGAGGCGCTGGTGCGTGAAATCGGCAAAGTCGCCGCGATAGAAGGATAAGCATCTGATGAAAACCCTGCTGATGGCCATTGATCACTCTCCGGTGGCGGAGAAAGTGGTTGCCTTAACTATTGAAGAAGCGCTGGCGCATCGCGCTGATGTAGTGGTGCTGTGCTGCGTGGATCCTGCCTACTCCTCGTGTAATCAGCCGATGGAAATCGATGCGGGTGAAGATCCGGCCGATTTTGTGGCGGCGCAGGATGAGCAGAATACGGCGGAAATGGTGGTGCGCCATGCGCTGGCACCGTTATTGCGTGCGGGCATTAATGCGCGTGGCATGATCCTGGCGGGGGACGCAGCAGACACCATCGTTGCCCAGTCGCAACAGCTTAAGGCCAGTATGATTATCATGGGACGTCGCCATCTCTCCTCTTTTAATCGGCTATTAAAAGGCTCGGTTAGCGCATCAGTTATTGAGCGTGCTCACTGCCCTGTGCTGATCGATGTGCGTAAGGATTGATCCCGCAGCATGAACTCTCTGCTTTTTATTACACTGGCCGCGTTTGCGCTGCTGGCGCTGATCGTCATTGTGCTGATCAAAACCACGCGGCTGCGTTTGTGGCAGGGGCTGATCCTCTTTCTGCTGCCACTGATACTGGCAAATCTGCTCTGGTTCAGCTGGGTCGCGCCGCAGCAGCAGCAGACTGCTCAGCATGAGCAGGCGGTGAATCAGCTGGCAAAGATGCCTGGCTATCGGGTATTGCAGACGCAGGAACCGGCGTTATGGCTGTTGCTGACTCAGGAGCTGACCCGGCGGATCCGTGCGGGCGAGCAGCCTGACAGGGCGACAGGTGAACTGCGTGGCTGGCTGATTGAGGTGATCAATCAGCGACTGATGCGCGGAACCGATGCGGCGGTCGTTAACTATATCAGCGTCTCGGTGGAAGAGATGCGGGCGCTGAACCACATCGACCCTGGCCTCTGCTTCCGTTATCTCTATCCGCAGGTGAGTGGTGGCATCAATTTGCAGACCACACTCCCAGCGTCGCTGAATCAGAAAGAGGCCGATGCTATGGAGCTGCTGCTGCTCAATAGCCCGCCGCCCGAACAGCCCCTTGATAAGACGCAGGCGCAGGATGATCTGCAAAAGATTGTCGGCCGGCTTTATCTGAAGTGGGGCGACAAACTACAGCAGCTGAATATGCCTGCCGACACGGCGGTGGATCGCTCTTCGCTGTGTGCCATGTCGATAGATCTCTACAGTGCCATTCTGGCATTACCTGACAAGCGCGCCGCTAACCTGTTACGTAGAATGGTGGCACTGACCGGTCAGTAAACTCCTGTTTAGCGGGCGAAAAAAAGCCCGCTAAGCGCGGGCAGGGAAGAGAGAGGAACAGATTTTTATTTTTGGCATTTCCTGGTGTGGTGCAGTCTTCGTTTAGTCTGATTACATCCTGTCACTTCCTACATGATAGTGATAGCCGTTTAATCGTATTACATTAATTGGTAAAAGCTTCTCAAGTTTTGTTTTTTCGCGCATTAATCCTATGGATGCGTGGCATGCTGCGTCATACACTGCGCGGCAACGTGAGGATAACTAAATGAAAAAATTAATTACCGGCGCACTGGCGCTGATTCTGCTGAGTGGATGTACTGCCAGCAAACCCGGGGCATTTGAACGCGTTGATGAAGATCCCAGCTCGAATACCGTGCAGTACCGTTTTGACCCGGCAAAGGTCAATCGGGATGCAATGGATATCGATCTGGCGAATTACTGCAGTAATAAAGGATTTGATAAAGTTGAGGCGCTGCCTGCCCAGGAAAGTCATATTCCGGGGCTGAAGAAAGTCTGGTTCCAGTGTAATTATGCGCTGAAAAGCTAAATGAAACGGGCGGGATAATTATCCCGCCCTTAAAGTTTACTGCTTTTATTTTATGCTGTGTGACATCTTTGCCCATTAGTGGCGATGGTGACCGCCATGATACCCACCGTGATAACCTCCATAGTAGCCTCCATGATATCCGCCGCCACCCCCGCGGTGCCAGCCATTGTCGTGTCTGGGGCTGATGATACAACCGCTTAGTAATGTCATCAGCGCAACCACCGAAGCGACTTTAATTAATCTCTTCATCGGAAGCCTCTCCTCTTTTTCAATGACTACGACATTACGCTGGAAAAGTGGAGTGAAGATGCAGGCTTTGTAGAGTTATTTAAGAAGATATGACGGAATATTTCAGCGCGCTGTATTTTTCTGCGGCAGGAAATAAGAAAATCGGAATGAGCTGAATAATAAATACTATCAAAGAGAATAGTCTTAAAATCAAGAGAAAATAATTCTCATTTGAAAGTTTTTACCACTACATTATTAGCATGTCATTTCAATGGGAGAGAAACATGGCGCATAACGTAAAAAATATTCTGGCGTTACAGGCTGAACTGGGGGAATGCCCGCTCTGGTCATCAGAAGAACAGGTGCTCTATTGCGTCGATATTCTGGCTCCGGCCATTCACCGTTTTGATCCGGTCAGCGGTGAATTGCAGACCTTCCCGCAGGCGGAAGAGGTAGGGTGCATCGGTCTGCGTGAGCAGGGCGGGCTGATAGCCGCATTGCGCAATGGTGTCTGGCTGCTGGATGCGCAGGGTAAACCAGAGAAAAAGGTCGCAGAAAATCCCGGTGTAGCCGCGCAAAGTCGCTTTAATGATGGCCGTGTGGATCCGTGGGGTAACTTCTGGTGCGGCAGTCTGTGGGAACCGCAGGATAAAAATGGCGGTCTGTTATGCCGCGTGACGCCTGACCTGAAGCTGGAAGTGAAGGCGCAGGACATTAAAATTTCCAACGGACTGGCATTCTCTCCGGACCGGCAATGGATGTATCACAGCGATACGCCGAATGAGGCGCTCTATCGTTATCCGTTAAGCGAGCAGGGCGAACCGGGTGAGCGCACGCTGTTCCGTCGTTTTGACGCGAAAGGGGGTTTACCGGATGGTGCCGCGGTGGATAGCGAAGGTTTTTACTGGTCAGCACAGTTTGATGGCGGACGCGTGGTACGTATCGATCCGCAGAGCAGCGAAATCGTTGATGAGATCCTGCTGCCGGTGAAGTGGCCAACCATGGTGGCCTTTGGCGGTGCCGATCTTAAAACGTTGTTTATCACCAGTTCACGGGAAGATCGCACGGAAGAGGAACTGGCACGCTATCCGCAGTCAGGCGATATCTTTGCCGTGGACGTCGCGGTGGCGGGAATAGCAGAGCCGCTATTCCGCGGCTGAATGTTAACGGGCCGCGCAATGGCGGCCCGTGGTCGTTGTCCATGAAGTTAGTGGCGCTGCAACACCGGCTCTGCTGTGACGGAACTCTGTGGCAGTCGGATGGTGAGCGACAGGAACAGGGAGATGACCAGCAATGTCATAATCAGGCTGAAGGTGACAGTGAAACCACCAAACAGTGAGGCGACCAGCGAACCCAGCACGCTGCCGATACCAAAGCCCAGGTAGAGCAGGCCATAGTTTTTTGTCAGGTTGTTGAGGCCGAAAAAGTCACTGACCAGTGATGGGAACACCGTGATGGTCCCGCCAAAGCTAAAGGCCACACAGGCGAGTGACAGGAAGAAGGTGACCTCATTCATCCGGGTAAACAGCAGCACACTCATCCCGATCAGCGACACAATTTGCGCCAGCGAAATGACCCGGATACGCAGCATTTTGTCGGAGAGCACACCCAGCACCAGACGACCACTCAGATTGGCAATCGCAATCACCGTTACCGCGCTGGCAGCAGTCTGCGTGGAGAGATGCACCAGACCTTCGCCGATATCTTTGGCAACCCCTATCACATAGAGGCCGCTCATACAGGCGGTCAGGAACATCAGCGCCAGCATCCAGTACTGCTGCAGACGCACTGACTGTGCCAGCGTGTAATCCCGCGCATGTTGCTGACCTTGGGCGGTGGTCCCGGTCTGCTGCAGTGGCGCTTCACGCATCAGCAGCGCACCGAGAATAATCATCGACATGGCCAGCACGCCCCAGATCATAAAGGTCTGCTCCAGACCGACCGTTGCCAGCAGTGCTCCGCAGATAAACTTGAATCCCAGACTGCCAAGGCCGTAAGCGCCAATCGCACAGGCTGAGATCATCCCCTTACGCTCAGGGAACCATTTCACGCAGTTTGACAGTGTCATCAGGTAACCGGCACCATCGGCCAGACCGACCAGCAGTCCGGCACTGAAGTAGAGCATCATCAGGTTATTTGCGTGCGCGGTGAGCCAGAAGCCCAAAGCCATCAGTACACCCGCACCAATAGTGACGCGGCGTACGCCAAAACGTTCCTGTAATTTTCCGGCCAGTGAAGAGGCGATAGCCAGACCTAAACTCAGCAGGCCAAAGGAAAATGCGACCTGACTGATCGGTGCATCCAGCTTCTGTGACAGCTGGCCGTTGAACAAACTCCATGTATAAACTGACCCCAGCGCAAACTGAGTGATTACCGTTCCGAACAATGTAAGCCAGCGGGAACGCTGGTAAGACGCCTGTTGAGTCTGGTTCATAATTTATCTCTCCCGTCCGGGAATCTGGAAACTGCGGTCAGAATAAAGCAGTGGTTCGCGCGCGTGAGCAACAAAGGTATGAACGGAACGTCTCAGGGAATGAAATGCCATTCAGGCGGTATGAATGACACAACGCAGGTCTGCAGCGATAACGCAGCGTTGCGTTAAAAGTAACCAAAGCGGCAGCTTAATAAATAAGCGTAACCACCCGTAATAGAATGTTTCAGCGAGCCGGTTATGTGAGCAGCCTTCCGGATCTTTTGCCAGGCTGATAGTTCACTTATCAGGAGGAAATATGAAAGACCGGACATATGAATCCACCACCAGTGAGGACGAAGTTTGCTGCATCATCGGTCAGGCGGTGATTGAACTCAGTACAGAACAACAGCCTGTGACCAAATCGACGCTGGCATTAAAACTGCTGTCGATGGCCGATCGTGATAGTGACGATGAGCGTGTTCTGCTCTACTGGATTGCGCGTAAAGCGATCAATCAACCACAAAAACTTCTTCAGCAGCAGTGGGCATAATGCCTGTTCGGACGCGGGCCGGAGCCCGCCTCCGCGTCAGATGATTATCCGGCGACGGCTTGCCGGCAAGCGGGCAAACATGACGATATTGCCCAGCAGAATCATGACAAGGCCAGGGATGGCGCTGACATGCCACTCATACCCCTCAAAACGGGTCGAGAGTGCCAGCGCAACCAGTGGAAACAGAACCGTTGTATAGGCAGCCCGACTGGCGCCGATACGTCCCACCAGCGTAAAGTAGGCACCGAAACCCATCACCGATCCAACGATAGCCAGATAGGTTAATGCGCCAATCCATTGGGCATTCCATATTGGTTGTAGTGAAACACCCTGTAGCAGTGAGACCAATCCCATTATCAGCGCGCCATACAACATGCCGTAGCTGTTGGTTGTCAGTACGTCGCGTTGCAGACGCTGATGCCGCTGACTGATCATATTGCCAAATGAAAATCCCAGCGTGCCCAGCGCACTTAAACCAATGCCCCACATCAGCCCGGCAGAGGCCTGCGTGCTGCGCAGATCGTGCCAGAACAGCGCAACGATGCCTGCCATGCCCAGCACGATCGCCGGAATCAGACGCGGGGAAGGGCGCTGATGGAAAAAGATCCAGCTGTTTATCGCATTGTACATCACCGCCATAGAGAAAATGACCGACTCCAGCCCGCTGCTGATATAGCCTGAAGCGTAATAGAAACAGACAAAATTGAAGCCAAAGACGCAGCAGCCTTGCAGCATGCAGAAAAGATGATCGCGCAGCGTCAGCCTGTGCAGTCGTTTTATCAGCTTAAGCAGCAATAACATGACCAGTGAAGCCAGTAAAAATCGCCAGAACACGGCAACAGTCACGGCCCCCATGCCAGCAGTCTGTTGTGCATAGATCGCAATCCAGGTTGTGCCCCAGATGAGCACGACAGAGAGATACAAAAACAGGTTCATTGCCAGGTTCTCCACCACAAAACGCCGAGTCTGCACTGGTAACGCGCATGGGTCTTGCTGCGGATTGCGCCGGGTTTGCAAAATCTTGCGCATTTTTATCCTCCGTCCCGATGTGACCTGTTTTCTGTCCCCCACAATCCGTAAACTGGCCCTCTGTTTATCTGAACTGATATATCCGATGCGTACCTATCAGACCTTTGAAATGCTGCAAAGCCACAAAGCACAACTGCGCGATCAGGTACAACTCAATAATGGCATTCAGCTGGCCGCCTGGTTTAATAGTGGCGATCGCGTTACCAACCTGAGCGATCATCACACGCTGAGTCTTTATGTGGCGGGCGGCTACGATACCTGGCATAAAACAGTGCACGGCTGGCGTAACGGTGGCGCACCGGATCGCTTCTGTCTGATGCCCGCAGGCACGGAATCAACCTGGGATTTGCGTGCCGACCTCGCTTTTGTTCATCTCTATTGCAGCGAGGATCAGCTGCGGCATCTGGCCGAACAGGTCTGGGACCGCAGCCCGGCGCAGTTAAATCTGCATGAGAAAGTCTTTTCCGCTGATGACCGAATTACCCAGCTTTATCGGCACTTTCTGCTGAGCAGCGACTGGCAACAGCCTGCCAGTCAGCTGACGCTGAGCAGCGCATCAACCCTGCTTCTGACCCATCTGTTGCAGCACTACAGTGAGGTTAAATGGCAACTACCACAGATGCGGGGCGGACTGGCTCCCGTGGTGTTACGGCGTGTTCTGGAATTTATTGAAACCCATCTCGACCAGCCATTAACCCTGTCTGTGCTGGCGCAGGAAGCGGCGCTGAGTGAGTTTCATTTTGCCCGTATGTTCCGTCATACCACTGGCGAAGCGCCGCACCAGTTTGTGATGCGTCGTCGTATGGATCGTGCGCGAACATTGCTTGCTCGGCCCGACCTGACGCTAACTGAGATAGCGCTTCAGTGTGGTTTTCACTCTTCTGCGCATTTCAGCCATCGTTTTCGGCAGGTTTATGGCATGACGGCTTCGGCATGTCGGCGAGGGAGTCGATGAAATTTCTGAACTTGCCGTTATAAATACTGATATTAAGCCGAATAAACTATCTGATTTTTGAATTAACATTGAACCATTTTTCAATGACTTTTTCAGAGCATAAAAATTTATTCTAACTTTGTCTTAATATGTTATTTTTAACTTTTATAATTATTAATAAATTTCTTTAAGACTGTCTTATCGTATTAATAATTATAATTTTAGAGACGTAATTACTGCCTGATAAAATACGAAGGTGCCATTTTTTTAATGACACCTTAAATAAATAACAAGATTTAGCATGAGCTAAAATACCCAGCGTTCCTGAGATATTACAGTTCTTTGTTACCTTTAATATCCCACCCTGACTGAGTTTCAGCGCCTTTGCCGCCACTCGCTGACTGTTCCCAATACTGTGTCCTGACTTTTGATGCCTGGAACTGATATGAGACTCCGATCAGATCACGATTTGTAGTGCCATTGAAAACCACATTGGTGATGAGGACGTCTTCAAGCGTAATGCGACAGTACTCAATTTGGCTTCCTCCGGCTTTACATACCGAAAGCTCAACCTTGCCTACATGCTTGCCGTTGGATACATAGCGCATAATTGCTGGAGTAGCTTTGTCAATGAGTGCCTGAACTGATAGGTCGCGATACTGAACCTTTCCTGCACCGCCACCACCCCCAACCGACATGTTCCCTGGCTGGTTTGCACCCCACGTGAAAGATTCAATAGCAATCCAGCCTTTATGGTTGCTGTCCTGTGATTCGCCTGTAATGCCATCGATTTTTAAGAAGAGATCTGTACTCATAGCTGGTCCTTTTGCTTTCCCTGAGAAGGGTAATCTGATTAAATAAACTTAATGATACTTATAATGACATAAAGGCACAGTCATGGACTACTGGAAACCAGACCGATTCAAGGATTACTTTCTGACTATGGCTAATGCTGAGGCTAATCAGCTGCTAAGCAATGCTAATCACCTTTCTCACATCTACCTTAAAGACGGATTTAATAGGTTACAGTTCCAGGATAACGTTAAAGCTTTTGTTAACGCTCAGCTTAACGTCATACGTTCTGACTCAACTGATGATCAGTGCCAGGAGTGCATCCAAAATCTCAAAAAGGAAAACGAGTACCTTACGATTCAGGACAGAATGCTCAGAGCAGGGACAGCTGCGGTTCACGCTTCGGTACAGTTGGTCAGGAATGGAGATTTTTGGGGCTATGTGATTAATGGCGTTGGGGTAGTGCTGAGCGGTATGCAGGTAATAGCCGGTGTATCAGTGATCGGTGCTTCCCTTGCGTCAGGGACAATCATAGGTTCTGCCTTTGGAGGAATGTTGGTTCTGCATGGACTCAACGGCTTTCAGGAGTCTGTTGAGAACCTGGTGTATGGCAAAACTGATAGTGTTGGGTTACTCAAACAGGGTTATGTAGCAACAGCTGAGTTTTTGGGGTTCGATCAGAGGGTTGGGCAGTTAGCATACAGTTCAATGGACCTGGCACTGTCTCTCTATGGCATCGTGCGTCTGGTACAAAAACCTGAGGCCTGGCGGCTCTACTATTTTCTTAATACCGACTACGTTCGCGGTATTAAGGAAATGAGCAGAAAAGAGCTATTCATAGAAGTCTATAATGACGCTTCAGCCATTAAATCAATCTCTGATACTTACAAAGAGTGACCATGTTTTTTCATGAATCTGTAAGCTTTAAATGCAGGTTTCAAAGGTACAAATATATATAAAATAACGAAACCTGCTACAAGCGTGATTGAATACGAAACAAGGTTTTCTTGTGTACCACTGCGAATGGTATAGATGAGTCCTGCGAGAAGGATTGCTACTAATATCATTGCAACTATGAATCTTTTCTTTAACTGTGAAAGGAGCCAGGGATAAGGATAACCGTCTTTCTCAGCATGCTGACGTATCACAGAGACTTCTTTTGGTGTAAATCCCTCTTTTACAAGCATTTCTTCGATTTGCATTTTGTTCATAATAAGCGTCATTCATTTGTCTTAAGATAGACTGATTGTAACTCATTACCTCAGCCCTATACAAACCGGACAGGCCTATGAAAGGCGCCTTGTTTTTTTATTTTTTAGAAATGCTTCCCTTACGCTAATACTTGAGCTCAAAGTATGAACTTTGAAATTTCGATGAAAACTTAGCGTGTTAATTATTGGACTTAATTAAGGTGACACTTTCCAGTTACCATGATTTTTAGTGAATTTGAATTTAGCTATAGTGTGCTTTTCTCCATGTTATGGCATGGTAACGTCTGTATCAATTTTACAGAAGTATATATGTAAATATCCCTGCATTATCGAACCAAACATACCAACAATTGTACCAGCATGACGCTATGGATTTTGTGAGCCTGCTGGAGACTCAGGTGAGTTATGAAACTAAGTTAAATGACTGGATGTAATAGATAAAGCAGACTTTGAGAGACTAATATTTGGTGTCCCCTGCAGGAATCGAACCTGCAACTAGCCCTTAGGAGGGGCTCGTTATATCCATTTAACTAAGAGGACTGCGGCGCGCAGTATAGCGCAAACAGGCTATGAGATTCACTACATCGCCGTCTGTTTGCTCATTCCGTCAGCAATCCGGCTTTCTGCACGCGCGAACATTACGTACAGAAAGCGGAAAGCAGCTGTTCTGAAGTCCAGGATGTCACCCAGACTGAAGCGGCACCCCGGCTCTGAATCTTCACTTCCGGTTACAGCAGACACTCCGGTAAACGTTTTTCAGCCGCCCGCATAGCATATTGCCTTTAGCCAACAGACCTGAAAGGCAGACAGAGTTAATTATCTGCCTTGCCATCTACTCCGTGCCTTCCTGCTCTTCGCGCTGGCGGCGTTTCTCCTGCTTGCGCTTTTCAGCTTTCGCTTTCGCTACCGCCGCTTCACTCATGTCATTGCGAATCTGCGCATGGCTGATCAATGCAAAAATCAGGGTGCCGCCGGTAATGTTGCCGAGCAGCGTCGGCAGGGCAAACGGCCACAAAAATTCATGCCAGCTGATACTGCCGTTAAACACCAGATAGAGCACTTCGACCGAGCCCACCACGATATGCGCCAGATCGCCCAGCGCAACCAGCCAGGTCATCATCACAATGACCAGCAGTTTAGCGCCGCCCGCAGACGGGAACATCCAGACCATGGTGGCGATAATCCAGCCGGAAATCACCGCATTGGCAAACATCTCGCCAGGGGTATGTTCCATCACCTTCATACTGATATGGGTAAAGGCCTGACGGGTGGCATCATCAAATATCGGCATCTCATTAAACGCCAGCGCACCCAGCGCGGTACCGATCAGGTTACCCAGCAACACAATGCCCCACAGACGTAACAGCAGACCCGCATTACTCCAGGTTGGTTTGTGCATCACCGGTAAGACGGCGGTAACGGTGTTTTCGGTAAAGAGCTGCTGGCGCGCCATAATGACGATAACAAAACCAAAGGTATAACCGAGGTTTTCCAGCAGAAACGCCCCCGGTACGCCATCAAGATGCACCTGGAATATTCCCTTAGCCATCAGCGACGCACCCATGGACAGGCCCGCCGCAATGGCTGACCAGAGCAGCGCCATCCCGTCGCGCTCCAGCTCCTTTTCACCATCCTGACGAATCTCTTCATGGATCGCCGCAGCGCGTGAGGGTAATGCCTCCTCATCGACTTCGATGTCAGTGCCCTTGTCCTTCTCTTCGCTCTCTACGTCGTTAGGACCCTGTTCATTACCTGATGAAGGCTTCATATTTTCTCCTGGTGATAGTGCTGTAGCGTAATAAGCGTAGCCGTTTTTTATTTGCTGATAATGTAACGACCAGTGCGAATAAGCGTAACAACGTTTTTCGGAACTGCATTTTTATTCAGACTTCCGTCGATACCGCACGAATAAGCTACTGACAGCGAAACTGAGCGTTGGCTCACACTTCGGCCCACAGCAACATTGTGGTAATATCCCGGCCACTTTTAGCTGGTGCGATTCCCCCCTCGATGCTGGAAATCATTACGCTTACTTGTGCATACGACGAACGATCGCTATTTCGGCGGCTCTCTTTTCGCGTCTCTGCTGGTGACATTGTGCAGATTGAAGGCCCCAACGGTGCCGGAAAGACCTCGTTATTGCGTCTGCTGGCGGGTCTGAGCCGTCCGGAAGAGGGTGAAATACGCTGGCAGCAGCAGCCGATCCTGCGACAGCGTGAAACCTGGCATCAGGCGATGCTCTATCTGGGCCACTGTCCCGGTATCAAAGGCGTGCTCACGCCGCTGGAAAATCTGCGCTTCTACCATCCCGATTGCACTGATGCGCAGATCTTTGCAGCACTCGAAAGTGTCGATCTCACGGGCGATGAAGAGGTACCAGTCAGCCGCTTGTCGGCAGGTCAGCAGCGTCGGGTGGCGCTGGCGCGGCTGTGGCTCAGTCAGGCCCGCATCTGGATTCTCGACGAGCCACTGACCGCCATCGACAAAGCGGGAATTGAAAAATTAATGGCGCAATTCGCCCGTCATGCCGATAACGGCGGTGCAGTGATCCTGACAACTCATCAGGATTTACCTGCGGATGCGGCGCGGGTGCGTAAAATTCGCCTTGGCGACGTGGAGACAGAGTGATGCTGTTTCGCCTCATCCAGCGTGAATTGCGCATTGCCTTTCGCGGCGGTGCGGATGTGGTTAATCCGCTCTGGTTTTTCCTGATTGTCATCACTCTGTTTCCATTGGGAATCGGACCGGACCCGCAACAGCTGGCGAGCATTGCGCCGGGCGTGGCCTGGGTTGCTGCGCTGCTGGCGTCGCTGCTGGCGCTTGAGCGGCTGTTTCGCGATGACTTCAGTGATGGCTCGCTGGAGCAGCTGGTTCTGTTGCCGACGCCACTACCGGTAACGGTCATAGGAAAAGTGGTGGCGCACTGGCTGGTCACCGGCGTGCCATTGATCATTCTGTCGCCACTGGCCGCGCTACTGCTGTCGCTGGATTTTAATGGCTGGCGGGCGATGGCCCTGACGCTGCTGCTCGGCACGCCAACGCTGAGTTTCCTTGGTGCGATTGGCGTGGGTCTGACGGTGGGGTTGCGACGCGGTGGTGTGCTGCTGAGCCTGCTGGTGCTGCCGCTGGCGATTCCGGTATTGATCTTCGCCAGTGCGGCGATGGAGGCGGCCAGTCAGGGATTGCCGATTGGTGGCTATCTGGCGATTCTCGGCGCGATGCTGCTGGGCAGCGCCACGCTCGCGCCCTTTGCCACGGCAGCGGCGCTACGCATTACTTTGCAGTAACCGGCTTGTATCCACCGCGCGTAAAAGACGCGGCAATACTCTTTTATCGTTAATGTGAGCATCTGATATGTGGAAAGCGTTACATCAGCTGGCCAGGCCCGAACGGCTTTATCAATTTTCGGGGCGACTGGTGCCTTGGTTTGCCGTTGCAGGGCTGGCGTCGTTGCTGCTGGGCTGGGTCTGGGGATTCGGATTTGCCCCTGCTGATTACCAGCAGGGCGACAGTTTTCGCATCATGTATATCCATGTACCCGCCGCGATGTGGTCGATGGGCATCTATGCCTCCATGGCTATCGCCGCCTTTACTGGTCTGGTGTGGCAGATGAAGATGGCCGATCTGGTTTCCGCTGCGATGGCTCCGGTGGGCGCGGTTTTTACCTTTATTGCGCTGGTCACCGGTTCCGCATGGGGCAAGCCGATGTGGGGCACCTGGTGGATCTGGGATGCGCGTCTGACATCGGAACTGGTGCTGCTGTTCCTCTATATGGGCGTGATCGCGCTTTATCACGCTTTTGATGACCGCCGCACCGCAGGCCGGGCCGCCGGTATTCTGATTCTGGTTGGTGTGGTCAATCTGCCCATCATTCACTTCTCGGTGCAGTGGTGGAATACCCTCCATCAGGGTTCGTCAGGCATTCTTCAGCAGGCGATTGCGCCGGTCATGCGCACGCCGCTACGCTGGTCGATCCTCGGTTATCTGCTGCTGTTTATTACGCTGACCCTGATGCGGCTGCGCAACCTGATCCTGTTAACTGAACGTCATCGTCCCTGGGCGATAGATGTGGCGAAGCAGGGAGAGCAGGCATGACCCCGGCATTTACCTCCTGGCACGCCTTCTTTGCGATGGGCGGTTACGCCTTTTACGTCTGGCTGGCGGTTGCCTGCACGCTGCTTCCGCTTATCGGTCTGACGCTGCATACCCTGTTGCTGCGCCGACGCCTGCTGGCTGAGATCCGCCAGCGTGATGCACGGGAACGTCGCATCCGGGCGGCGAAAACGAAAAAAGCCGCGGCTGAAGCGGCAGGAGAGACACTGTGAATATCCGTCGACGCAACCGCCTCTATGCGGCAGTGGCGATCCTGCTCGGCCTTGGCCTGGCGACTGCGCTGGTGATGTATGCGCTGCGCTCAAACATCGATCTGTTCTATACCCCGGGTGAAATCCTCTACGGCAAAGGCGAGGCGCACGAGAAGCCTGAGGCGGGCCAGCGACTGCGCGTCGGTGGCATGGTGATGCCCGGCAGCGTCCGGCGCGATCCCAATACGCTGGCGGTATCGTTCAAACTTTATGATGCACGCGGCGTGGTCAGCGTCAGTTTTGAAGGCATCCTGCCGGATCTGTTCCGGGAAGGGCAGGGCGTTGTCGCGCAGGGCGTGCTGACGACGGGCAACCAGGTTATCGCCAAAGAAGTGCTGGCGAAACATGATGAGAAATACACGCCGCCGGAGATTGAAGACGCGATGAAGAGTAATCACACCGGCCCGCAGTCGCTCTATCAGGCGGGAAATAAATCATCATGATGCCCGAAATCGGTACCTTTCTGCTCTGCCTGGCGCTAGGGCTTTCCCTGTTGCTGAGCAGTTATCCGCTGTGGGGCGCAGTACGTCAGGATGCCCGTCTGATGGCGATGGCGCGTCCGCTGGCCTGCGGCTTATTTGTCTGCATCGCGGCGGCGTTTGCGCTGCTGGTCTGGGCTTTTATCAGCAACGACTTTACCGTTGCTTATGTCGTCACGAACTCCAACAGTCTGCTGCCGGTCTACTATCGCATCGCTGCCACCTGGGGCGCACACGAAGGTTCACTGCTGCTGTGGGTGCTGCTGCTCAGCACATGGACACTGGCGGTAGCGATCTTCAGCCGCGGGATGCCGCAGGATGCGCTGGCCCGCGTGCTGGCCGTCATGGGAATGATCAACCTCGGCTTCCTGCTGTTTATCCTGCTGACCTCCAATCCGTTTGGCCGCACGCTGCCGGACTTCCCGATAGACGGGCACGACCTGAATCCGATGCTGCAGGATATCGGCCTGATTTTCCATCCGCCGCTGCTCTATATGGGCTATGTCGGCTTTTCGGTGGCGTTTGCCTTCGCCATCGCCTCATTAATGGCCGGACGGCTCGATACCGCCTGGGCCCGCTGGTCGCGTCCCTGGACGACGGCGGCCTGGGTCTTTCTGACCATCGGGATTGTCCTTGGATCTGCCTGGGCCTATTACGAACTGGGCTGGGGCGGCTGGTGGTTCTGGGACCCGGTTGAAAATGCGTCGTTTATGCCATGGCTGGCGGGTACCGCCCTGATGCACTCGCTGGCGGTCACCGAAAAGCGTGGCACCTTTAAGGCCTGGACCGTGCTGCTGGCGATTACGGCGTTTTCGCTGAGCCTGCTCGGGACGTTCCTGGTGCGATCCGGCGTGCTGGTGTCGGTGCACTCCTTCGCCTCCGATCCGGCGCGCGGCATGTTTATCCTCGCATTTCTGGTGATTGTCATCGGCAGTTCACTGCTGCTCTACGCCATTAAAGGCGGGCAGGTGCGTGGCCGGGTTCAGAATGAAACCTGGTCGCGGGAATCGTTCCTGCTGGGTAATAACGTGCTGCTGATTGCCGCGATGCTGGTGGTGCTGCTCGGCACGCTATTGCCGCTGGTACACAAGCAGCTGGAGCTGGGCAGCATTTCGGTCGGTGAACCCTTCTTCAACACCATGTTCAGCTGGCTGATGGCACCGTTTGCGTTGCTGATGGGGATCGGGCCGCTGGTGCGCTGGCGTCGCGATGAACCGCAGAAGCTGGCTAAACGGCTGGCGCTGGCGCTGATGGTGACACTGGCCTGTTCCGTGATCGTTCCGTGGTGGCTGCAGGATCGTATTGAAGCGATGACGGTGGTTGGTCTGCTGATGTCACTCTGGATTATCGTGCTGACGCTGCTGGAACTGCATGAGCGCGCCACCCATCGTCATCCGTTTTTTGCGGGTTTACGTCATCTGTCACGCAGCCACTGGGGCATGGTGCTGGGCCATCTGGGTGTCGGTGTCACGGTGATTGGCATTGCGTTCAGCACGCAGTACAGCGTGGAACGCGATGTACGGATGAAGGCGGGCGATAGCGTCGATATTCATCATTATCACTTTGTCTTCCGTGGCGTGCAGAATCTGCAGGGGCCAAACTACAGCGGCGGCATGGGTATCATTGATGTCACGCGCAATGGCAAACATGAAGCGACGCTGCAGGCGGAAAAACGCTTTTATACCGCCGCCCGTACCATGATGACCGAAGCGGCGATCGATGGCGGTTTCAGCCGCGATCTCTACGCGGCGCTGGGCGAAGAGCTGGAGGATGGCGGCTGGGCCGTGCGCATCTACTACAAACCCTTTGTCCGCTGGATCTGGTTCGGTGGCGCGCTGATGGCGGTGGGCGGGCTGTTCTGCCTGTTTGATCCCCGTTACCGTTCGCGCAAAAAAGCAGAAACGGAGGTGCGGACATGAACAAGAAAATTCTGTTTATTCCCCTGATGCTGTTTCTGCTGCTGGCGGCGGCGCTGCTGTGGCAGCTGACGCGCAATGCCGATGGCGACGATCCGACCCGCCTCGAATCGGCCCTGATTGGCAAACCGGTGCCGCTGTTCCGGCTGGAAGCACTGGATCAGCCGGGCAAAACTTATGATCAGCGCGTGCTGACCGATGGCAAACCGATATTGCTCAACGTCTGGGCGACCTGGTGTCCGACCTGCCGCGCTGAGCATCACTATCTGAATACGCTGGCAGAGCAGGGCATTCGTGTCGTCGGGCTGAACTACAAAGACGATCGTCAAAAGGCGGTTAACTGGCTGAATACGCTGGGTAATCCGTATGCGCTGAGTCTCTACGATGGCAACGGCATGCTGGGACTGGATCTCGGCGTTTATGGCGCGCCGGAAACCTTCCTGATCGACGGTAAAGGAATCATCCGTTATCGCCATGCGGGCGATCTGAATGCGCGCGTCTGGGAGCAGGAAGTGAAACCCTTGTGGATGAAATACAGTGCGGAGGCGGGATCATGAGAATGCTGTTACTGCTCTGCGGCCTGCTGATCAGCATTAACCTGTGGGCAAGCATCGACACGCTGCAATTTGACTCGGAGGCCCAGGAAGAGCAATACCGCGACCTGACCGCGTCACTGCGTTGTCCGAAATGCCAGAACAACAGCATTGCCGATTCAAATGCGATGATTGCCGCCGATATGCGGCTGAAAGTCTATCAACTGATGAAGCAGGGCCAGAGTCGCCAGCAGATTATCGACTATATGGTGGCGCGCTACGGCAACTTCGTCAGCTATTCGCCACCGGTCACGCCTTCAACCCTTATTCTGTGGGCGGGTCCGGCGCTGTTTGCGCTGCTGGGTGGCGTGGTGATCATCCTGCGTAGCCGTCAGCGCAAAACCCGCAGTGAGCTGGATGAAGATGAGCAACAGCGTCTTAATGCGCTACTGAATTCAGACAGGAAGCCGTAATGAGTGCATTCTGGATCACCCTTTTTCTGTTACTGCTGGCGGCCTGCACGCTGTTCCTAGCGGCGGGCTGGCGGCAGCGTCAGGCCAGCGCAGGCGATCGCGATCGCCTTAATCAGCGTTTCTACCATCAGCGGATAGATGAGCTGGCGCAGGATGAAGCGCAGGGCGTCGTTGCTGAGCGTCCGCTGATGGAACGGGAACTACAGCAGACGCTGCTGGCAGATATCCCGCCGGCACAGACGCTGCAGTCACACAGCAGCCGCCGCTGGATTCTGCTGCCAGGCCTGATTGTGCTGGTTGCGGTTTCGCTGGGCACTTATCTGAAAACCGGCGGCCTGGCACAATTCACCGGCTGGATGCAGGTGCAGCAGGCGTATCCTGAGCTACGTGCCCGCCTGATGGATCCCGGCGCAAAACCGCTGAGTATGGAGGAGCTGGCGCGTTTACAGCTCGGATTGCGTACCGCGTTGCAAACCGAACCGGATAATCTGGCCGACTGGACGATGCTGGGACGGCTCGGCATGGTCCTGAATAATGCGGAGATCGCCAGCCAGGCCTTTGAGCGTGCACTTCAGCTGTCGCCCAACGATCTGGCGCTGAAGCAGGATTATGCAGAGGTGCTGACAAGATCCTCCGATCCGCAGGATAACCGTCAGGCATCACTGTTGCTGCAGTCATTGCTTAAAGTGGATCCGCAAAACCTGCGGACGCTGAGCCTGCTGGCGTATAACGCTTACGGACAGCAGCACTACGATCAGGCTATCAACGCATGGCAGACCCTGCTGGGTCTGTTGCCTGCCGGTGATTCGCGACACGCGATGATCGCCCGCAGCATTGAAAAGGCCCGAAGTGATGCGGGGCAGCAGAGTCGTCAGCTGGCGCTGACAGTGACGCTGACGCCAGAGGCAGAAAAAATGTTACCTCAGGACGGAGTGTTGTATATTTCGGTTTCTGACGGGGATTCACCGGTACCGGTGGCGGTTAAGCGTATACCGCTCAGCCACTTCCCGCTGTCGCTGACGCTGGATGACAGCAATGCCATGATGCCGGATCGCCTGCTTTCGGCGCAGCATCAGGTTGAGGTTCGGGTGCGGATTTCCCGCGATGGCAGCGCCAATCCGCAGCCGGGTGACTGGCTGGGTCTGAGCGCGGTGACGCCCTGGGATGGCCATCAGCCGATCGCGGTGGAGATCAATAAGCAGCTACCCTGAACGTCAAAATTGATAACGTTAAAATGATGCATGCCATTGCCTGCTGCCTCTGGCACAAAGTCAGCTATGCTCATCGGATAAGCCGATACGACAGGGCTGTGACCTGAACGATGGGCTGACCTTTTTCATCCGCACAGGGAGATTGGAATGAATTATCGCCTGACCAGCCTGGCTATGGCCAGCGTCCTTCTGGTGGGTTGTGCCAGTTCAAAGCCGGCGAATAGCGATCCTGCGCAGCGCAGCGATCCATTCGAAGGCTTTAACCGCACGATGTTTAACTTTAACTACAACGTGCTGGATCCGTACGTGCTTCGTCCGGTCGCTGTCGCATGGCGTGATTATGTGCCGGTCCCGGCACGTACCGGCCTGAGCAATTTCCTCGGCAACCTGGAAGAGCCAGCCAGTATGGTCAACGCCATTCTGGTCGGTAACGGACGTGATGCGGGCATTCACTTTACCCGTTTCTTCCTGAACAGCGTGCTGGGACTGGGCGGTTTCATCGACGTTGCCGGTAAAGCCAACCCGGAACTGGCGCGTGAAGAGCCGCATCGTTTCGGTACCACGCTGGGTCACTATGGCGTCGGCTACGGGCCTTATGTTGAACTGCCTGCTTACGGCAGCTTCACGGTTCGTCAGGATGGCGGCGACTATGTTGATACGCTCTATCCGCTCCTCGGCTGGCTGACCTGGCCAATGTCGATTGGTAAATGGACGCTGGAAGGTATCGAGACCCGCGCTCAGTTGCTGGATTCTGATGCCATCCTGAAACAGCAGAGCGATCCATACGCCTTTATCCGTAACGCCTACTTCCAGCGTCACGACTTCCTGGCGCGTGGCGGTAAGCTCAAGCCGGAAGACAATCCTAACGCAGCCGCGATTCAGGATGACCTGAAGGATATCGATTCGCAGTAAGCGATCCGCAGTGACAAAAAGGGCGACTTATCATAGTCGCCCTTTTTGATCCCGCCCGACAATCAGAACTTGTAGTTAAAGTTCGCGCCGTAAAGCCAGGCCTTACCTTCAGAGGTAAAGGTATAAGGACCTTCTTTCACCGTCACTTTCTGGCCATGCATATAAGAGATGCCCAAATCGACCGAGGCATCATCGTTAAAGGCATAGGATGTACCGGCACTCAGCCATAAACGATCCTGGTCCGGAATAGAGATAGAACGCTTGTCAGCCGGTACCGGGCTATCATCAAACGCTATACCGGTGCGGAAAGTCCAGTTCTTGTCGTAGGAATAGGTGGTGCCCAGGGCAATGCGATAAGCATCGCGGAAGCTTTCATCTTTATAGAATAGCGTCTGGCCATTTGAACCCGTGGCTTTCAGCTCCTGGAACTGGCTCCAACTGGTATACGCCATGCTGTAGTGAACCGCCCACTGCGGAGCCACTTTATGCCAGCCCGATACTTCCCACATCTCTGGCAGATTCAGGGTTAATGCACCTGGAACGGTGGTGCCGTTGGTGCCAAACGGCACGCCTGATACTTCCGGGTTATTCACCGCATTCAGCCGGGATGAAAGGCTGCTCTTGTAATCGCCATCAAAGTCGACTTTCACTTCGGAACGATAGGTAAAGCCGAAGCGGTTATTCTCATCTACTTCATAAAGAATACCGGCGTTCCAGCCATATCCCCACTCATCGCCTTTCAGATGGGCAACCTGCGTATCAGCCGGAACGCCCAGTCTTGCGCCTGACTCACCGGCATAGCGTTCAATTTTAGCTTTCGCATAAACCGCATCAAAACCGACGCCAAAACTAAAATGTTCATTTAAGCGGTACGCGGTGCTGAGATTAAAATTGCCGGTTACCAGATCGGTTTTACCGCCGTAACCCCCCGCGGTGTAACCATTATTAAACTCTGTTGCTAAGCCATAGTTAGAGGTTGCAGACGCGCCGATCCACCACTGATCGTTGATGGGCTGAACATAATGAATATTGGGGACCCACTGATTCGGTGCAATATTATTAGCATCCAGGCTGCGTCCGCTGGGACTGCGACCACTGATATTGACGTCTGGCGCAATATAAACCGCACCGATAGAAAATTCCGGACGATCCATCAACGCCATCGTCGCCGGGTTACGGCTGGCTGATGCCGCCGTATCACCCATTGCCCCTTCGCCTGAATATGCGCGACCTAAACCAATCGTAGAAAACTCATTTAACTGAAATCCAGCTGCGTAAACGTGTGAAGAGACAAGCGCCACTGCAGCCGCCACGGCTGACTTTGCAAACAGGTTTTTATGGTTCATGACCACAACCTCATGTGAATTATTATTTAACGCTATAACGTCGCGTAACAAAGGACGGCGGATTGTAGGGACTGATGTAAAACGCACATATCAGACCAGTGCGGAGAGTATAGGTCCGACCTGTGTGCATGTTGCAATATTGTTTTTAAAATATTTCAGGGTTGATCGCTTAAAATTCGATCTGCATAACAAAACTGCCCTGATTCTGCACAGCATACCGATTCCAGTTTGTTCTGGATCAATTTTTATTGTGATATTCGTCACTTAGCGCCGTGTACATGGCGCATCTTTACGCGAGCAGGTAAAATTTCGGTCATAAAATCGCTCAACCCACCAGATCGCTGGTCAGGAGAATGAAATGACTGATGCCATTAAAAAATGCAGTGCGACCGAAACAGCAGCCTGCTGTTGTGTTGATGTGGGCACGGTAATGGATAATACCGATTGCACCGCCAGCTGGTCGGAGTGGTTTGCTCAGCGTGCCGATGCGGAAGCCAAATTAGCGCTCCTCACCGAACGTGCACGTGAAGTTGAATCGGAACCCTGTGTGATTGAGTCGCGCTTCAGTGAAGTGGATCAGGGTGTGCAGCTGGATATCGATTTTACTTTCAGCTGCCAGGCTGAAACGATGATTTTTCAGCTCGGTTTGCGTTAAGTCTCATAACGCCGCGTTAATGCGGCGTTTTTCATTTTCGTGTTTCCCTTCGCAATTTTTCCTTTCCGGTATTGGCGGCTCACCCGCTTGTGGTTAACACTGATCAGGTCAGACCTCTTCAGGCAATGATGCCCCAGTCCCAGCCACAGGTGAGAACAATGAGCAAAGCGCAGCCGCTGCTGACGCGTGATGGTGAACGCATCGCAATAACCCACGGGTTACGCACCCCTTTTTTGCGCCAGGCGACCGGCTTTCATGGCATTCCCGCCATTGAGCTGGGGCGGATGGTGGTCAGCGAATTAATGGCGCGCAGTGAACTGCCGGCTGAGGTGATCGAGCAACTGGTCTTTGGTCAGGTGGTGCAGATGCCGGAAGCGCCGAACATTGCGCGTGAGATTGTACTGAGCAGCGGCCTTGATGTGCACACCGATGCCTATAGCGTCAGCCGTGCCTGCGCCACCAGTTTCCAGGCAGTGGCGAATGTGGCAGAAAGTCTGCTGGCTGGCACGATTTCTGCGGGCATTGCAGGAGGCGCCGACTCCTCGTCAGTGCTGCCAATCGGCGTCAGTAAAACACTGGCCCGCGCGCTGGTGGATCTCAATAAAGCCCGCAGCCTTGGGCAAAAACTGCACATCCTTAAACGTCTGCGTCCGCGCGATCTGCTGCCGGTGCCGCCCGCGGTGGCCGAGTATTCAACCGGCCTGCGCATGGGTGACACCGCCGAGCAGATGGCAAAGAGTCATGGCATCACCCGTGAGGCACAGGATGCGCTGGCGCTGCGATCTCATCAGCATGCCGCCCGCGCCTGGCAATCCGGGGTACTCAATCAGGAAGTGATGGCAGCCTTTGTGCCGCCGTGGAAAACCGCTATCGACCAGGACAATAACGTCCGCATGAACGCCAGAGCAGAGGATTATGCCCGCTTACGCCCGGCGTTTGATCGTCAGCACGGCAGCGTCACGGCGGCCAACAGCACGCCACTCACCGACGGTGCGGCCGCCGTGATTCTGATGCGCGAAGGCCGCGCCCGTGAACTCGGTGTCACGCCGCTGGGCTATCTGCGCAGCTACGCGTTTACCGCGATTGGTGTACAGCAGGATATGCTGCTGGGCCCGGCGTACTCCTCCCCGCTGGCGCTGGATCGCGCCGGGATTACGCTGTCCGATCTGACGCTAATCGATATGCACGAAGCGTTTGCGGCCCAGACGCTGAGCAATCTGCAACTGTTTCGCGACGAGCGCTTTGCCCGTGAGGTGCTCAATCGTCCGCATGCGCTGGGCGAAGTGAATGAAGAGCGCTTTAACGTGCTGGGTGGTTCAATCGCCTATGGTCATCCTTTTGCTGCCACGGGCGCGCGTATGATCACCCAGACGCTGAATGAATTACGCCGTCGCGGTGGCGGGTTAGGACTGGTCATAGCGTGTGCGGCGGGCGGTCTGGGTGCGGCAATGGTTCTGGAGGCCGAATAATGGAGCAGAATGCGTTTCACCTGAAGATGCGACTGGATCACGTTGGCATCATTACAATCGATGTCCCTGGCGAGAAGATGAACACCCTGAAAGCAGAATTTGCCGGGCAGATTACCGCCATCATTGCGGAGGCGCGACGCGATCCTCAGCTGGCAGGACTGGTGCTGATTTCTGGCAAAGCGGACAACTTTATCGCGGGCGCCGACATCAGCATGATTGATCGTTGTCAGAGCGCGCAGGAAGCCGAAGCGCTGGCAAAACAGGGGCAGGAAGTGATGGCTGCGCTTGATGCGCTGCCATTCCCGGTAGTGGCCGCAATCCATGGTGCCTGTCTGGGCGGCGGGCTGGAACTGGCGCTGGCTTGCGATGCGCGCATCTGCTCGCTTGATGATAAAACCCGTCTCGGATTACCGGAAGTGCAACTCGGCTTACTGCCCGGCTCCGGTGGCACTCAGCGACTGCCGCGGTTAATTGGCGTGCAGCAGGCGCTGCCGCTGATTCTGACCGGCAAAACGCTGCGGGCGAAACAGGCTCGTAAGCTGGGAGTGGTCGATGACGCGGTACCTCAGGCGATTTTGCTGGAGACGGCTATCGCACGGGTGAAAAAGGGCAAAGTCAGCGGTCGAACGCTGCCGCTGCGCGACCGTCTGCTGCACGGTCCGGTGGGCCGTCAGGCGCTGTTTGCGCTTGCGACCCGGCAGACTGCAGCCAAAACTCAGGGTAACTATCCGGCAGCAAACCGCATTATTGAGGTGGTGCGCATCGGGCTGGAGCAGGGCAGCCGGGCCGGACATGATGCTGAAGCGCGTGCCTTCGGTGAACTGGCGATGACGCCGGAATCTGTTGCTTTGCGCGGGATCTTTTTCGCGACCACCGCCATGAAGAAGGAGCGGGGTGGTGAGGCGGAACCCGCTGCGGTGAAGCGTGTCGCAATTCTCGGCGGCGGTCTGATGGGCGGTGGCATCGCCAGCGTCACCGCAATCAATGCCGGGTTGCCGGTGCGCATCAAAGATATCAGCCTGCAAGGGGTTAACCATGCGCTGAAAACCAGCTGGGAACTGCTGAGCAAAAAAGTCAAGCGGCGCCAGCTCACTCCGGCACAGCGTCAGCAGCAGATGGCCCGGATCACGGGCGGCATCGATTATCAGGGTTTCTCACAGCGCGATGTGGTGATCGAAGCCGTGTTCGAAGATTTAGCACTCAAGCAGCAGATGGTCAGTGAAGTGGAAGCCCACTGTCAGCCGCATACGCTGTTTGCTTCTAACACCTCTTCGCTGCCGATTGAAGAGATTGCCGCCAAAGCACAGCGTCCGCAGAACGTCATCGGGCTGCACTACTTCAG
The DNA here is from genome assembly GCF_016658625.1 of Pantoea sp. S62. Lineage (NCBI taxonomy): Bacteria > Pseudomonadati > Pseudomonadota > Gammaproteobacteria > Enterobacterales > Erwiniaceae > Pantoea > Pantoea sp. S62. The sequence goes on from NZ_JACVVI010000016.1 coordinate 43,689, forward strand.
CCCGGTCGATAAAATGCCACTGGTGGAAGTGATTCCCCATCTGAACACCTCCGCCGCAACGGTAGTAACGATTGTGGCGCTGGCACGCAGCCAGGGCAAAACGCCGATAGTGGTGGCGGACAAGCCTGGCTTCTATGTTAACCGCATCCTGACACCTTATATAAATGAAGCGATGCGTTGCCTGCTGGAGGGCGAGCCGATTGACCATATCGATCGGGCGCTGATGAAGGCTGGTTTTCCGGTCGGTCCGATTCAGCTGCTGGATGAGGTAGGCATCGACGTCGGCAGCAAAATTAGTCCCATCCTGCATCAGGCTTATGGTGAACGCTTTGCCGCGCCCGCTGCTTTTGATGCAGTGCTGAAAGATGGCCGCAAGGGTCGTAAAAATAGCAAAGGCTTCTATCGCTATGACCAGCCGCGCTGGCAGCGTAAAAAGCCGGACACCTCACTGTATACGTTGCTGAAGGTCACGCCGCAGGCCAGACAGAGCGAAGCGCAGATTGCGGAACGCTGCATGATGATGATGCTGAATGAGGCGGCCCGCTGCCTTGATGAGCAGGTCATTCGCTGTGCCCGCGATGGCGATATCGGTGCAGTGTTTGGTATCGGCTTTCCGCCTTTCCTGGGGGGGCCGTTCCACTATATGGACAAACTGGGTGCGGCGGAGGTGGTCAACCGATTAACCCGCCTCACGCAGCAGCATGGCGAGCGATTTACGCCCTGCGAAGCGCTGATTGAAGCGACCAGAAAGTAGACGAAATTTTACATTTCTGCTGTAAATGAAATAACCAATCCGATTCAGCGGGTTAGAAAAGCGCCGCCAGAGTGTGCGGCGCAGCATGATTCTGAGAAGCGCTTATTTAATAAACAACCGGTTGACTATACTGAAGCCATTAGGGTAAAACACAGCGTTCATTCGCAGAGTGAAGAGTCAGGCGCCAGGCGTCGGGCGATGTCGACAAACAACAGCGGTGCTTTATGCAAGTTTTTATCATGCGTCACGGCGATGCGGCTCTGGAAGCAGCCAGTGATTCAGTCAGGCCTTTAACCTTATGTGGCTGCAATGAATCACGCCAGATGGCCAACTGGCTCAACAGCCAGACGCCGGACATAGAGCGTGTCCTGGTGAGTCCCTATTTACGCGCGCAGCAAACCCTCGCGACCGTGCGTGAAGCTTTTCCACTGCCGGAAAACCAGGATGTTCTGCCGGAGTTAACGCCGGGCGGCGATCCGGAAATGGTCGGGTGCTATCTGCAGACCCTGGCAAATGAAGGCGTGAAATCGGCGCTGGTGATCTCTCACTTACCGCTGGTGGGGTATTTAGTCTCTGAACTGTGCCCGCAGGAAGCCCCCCCTATGTTTGCCACTTCCGCTATTGCCTGCGTGGAATTCGATCCGGCACAGCATGCCGGTAAACTCCTGTGGCAGGTCAGTCCCAAAAAGCTGGCGAAAGCGATCTGACGTCTGTGGGCCGATCCTCCGGCCCCTTTCAGGGCAACTCAGGCGGTTGCCACTCCTCAATCTCAATCAAAACCAGCAGTGCAGCATCACCGCCAAACAGCTTCGGTGCCTGGTGAAAAGCCATCACCCACGGGTGCTGGGCCAGCCACAGCGGCGTCTGCTGCTTCAGAATATGCTTTCCATGACCGGTCATGACGCTGGCGCAGAACAGATGTTCACGGCGGCAGGCGGCGATCAGTGCGCCCAATTCCTGCTTGGCCTGCTGCTGCGTTAAGCCATGCAGATCGAGGAAAATCTCCGGCGTATAGTCGCCACGACGCAGTTTTTTCAGCTCAAAGTGGCTGACATCGGCGCGCACATAACGGGTGGCCCCTTCGGTGGAGAGCAGCGGCTGAAACTCATCCGAAAAGTAATGGCTGTTGTCCGCCTGCTCTGAAAGCAGACGTTTTACCGGCAGTTCGCGGGTTTTAACCGGTAATTTGTGCACGAAAGTATCTTGTTTCAACTGACGTGTGCCAGTCATTAACTGTCGGAACAGCGCCTGGTCATCCGGGCTTAAGGGTGTTTTTTTACTCATGACGGGTCAGTTATCTAAGAAAAGTCTGCTACACAGCATAGGCGATACCTTACCGATTAATGTCATTAAATGTCAGCTTTTTCACCTTGCTGCGCTGAATTCTCCCCGGCTTCATGGCACACTACTGGCCGATTTAGCAAAAGGCCTGCGGAGGGCTACGTGGACAAAATTTTCGTCGATGAGGCAGTGAACGAACTGCACACCATTCAGGACATGCTGCGCTGGGCGGTAAGCCGCTTTTCCGCTGCCGGAATCTGGTACGGACATGGCACAGACAATCCCTGGGACGAAGCCGTTCAACTGGTCCTGCCGTCACTCTGGCTGCCGCTGGATATTCCTGAAGATATGCGCAGTGCGCGTCTCACCGCCAGCGAACGTCTGCTGATTGTTGAGCGTGTCATCCGTCGCGTTAACGAGCGTATTCCTGTCGCCTATCTGACCAATAAAGCCTGGTTCTGCGGGCACGAATTCTTTGTCGATGAGCGCGTGCTGGTACCGCGTTCACCGATTGGCGAGCTGATTGAGAACCGCTTTGCCGGTCTGGTCAGCACACCACCGCGTCATATTCTGGATATGTGTACCGGTAGCGGCTGTATCGCGATTGCCTGCGCTTATGCCTTCCCGGAAGCCGAAGTGGACGCCGTGGATATCTCCACCGGTGCGCTGGCGGTAGCCGAACAGAACATTGAAGAGCATGGACTCATCCACCAGGTGACGCCGATTCGTGCTGACCTGTTCCGCGAACTGCCACAGCTGAAATATGATCTGATCGTCACCAATCCGCCGTACGTTGATGCGGAAGATATGGACGATCTGCCGAACGAATATCGCCACGAACCGGAGCTGGGTCTGGCGGCGGGCAGCGACGGCCTGAAGCTGGTGCGCCGCATTCTGGCCTGCGCGCCCGACTATCTTAGCGAGCAGGGCGTACTGGTCTGCGAAGTGGGCAACAGCATGGTGCACATGATCGAGCAGTATCCCGATGTGCCCTTTACCTGGCTGGAATTCGACAACGGCGGCGACGGCGTTTTCACGCTGACGCGCCAGCAGATTGTCGACGCACAACACCATTTCTCTTTTTACAAAGACTAAAAGTGGGGCGAAGCCTCGCCCGCCGAACTCTGACAAGGAAACAGCATGGCCGGAAACAGCATCGGGCAATTTTTTCGAGTAACGACCTTTGGCGAGTCCCACGGTCTGGCACTGGGCTGTATCGTTGACGGTGTGCCGCCAGGCATCCCGCTGACTGAAGCAGATATTCAGCATGACCTCGATCGCCGCCGTCCGGGCACGTCGCGCTATACCACGCAGCGCCGTGAGCCGGATCAGGTGAAAATTTTGTCCGGTGTCTTTGAGGGTGTGACCACCGGCACCTCGATCGGCCTGCTGATTGAGAACACCGATCAGCGCTCGCAGGATTACGGTGCCATCAAAGATCTCTTCCGTCCGGGCCATGCTGATTACACCTACGAGCAGAAATATGGTCAGCGCGACTATCGTGGCGGTGGTCGCTCATCGGCGCGTGAAACCGCGATGCGCGTGGCGGCTGGTGCGATTGCCAAGAAATATCTGCAGATGAAACACGGTGTCGTGGTACGTGGCTATCTGTCACAGATTGGTGATGTCGCCTGTGAGCTAAAAGACTGGAGCATCGTGGAAGAGAACCCGTTCTTCTGCCCGGATGCCGACAAGCTCGAGGCGCTGGATGAACTGATGCGCGGCCTGAAAAAAGAGGGCGACTCCATCGGTGCCAAAGTCACGGTTATGGCAGACAACGTGCCGCCAGGCCTGGGCGAGCCGGTCTTTGACCGACTGGATGCCGATCTGGCGCACGCGCTGATGAGTATCAATGCGGTGAAAGGCGTCGAAATTGGCGACGGCTTTGCGGTGGTTAACCAGCGCGGCAGTCAGCACCGTGACGAGATCCGCCACGATGGTTTCCAGAGCAACCACGCCGGCGGCATTCTGGGCGGCATCAGCAGCGGGCAGACCATCAGCGCTAATCTGGCGATGAAACCGACCTCCAGCATCACCGTGCCAGGTAAAACCATTACCCGCGACGGCGAAGAGGTGGAGATGATCACCAAAGGTCGCCACGATCCCTGCGTCGGGATCCGCGCTGTGCCGATCGCCGAAGCGATGATGGCGATCGTCCTGATGGATCATCTGCTGCGCCAGCGGGCGCAGAACGGTGACGTCAACAGCTCTGTACCGCGCTGGTGATGGCATGAAGGCTATTTTGCTTACGCTGAGTGCGCTGCTGATCAGCGCCTCCAGCCTGGCCGCAACGCCGTGGCAACAGATTCAGCAGCCGATCAGCGGCGCACCGCAGTCAATTGGTGGCTTTGCCAACGGCTGTATTGTCGGCGCGCAGGCACTGCCGCTGAATTCACCGCACTATCAGGTGATGCGTCAGGATCAGCGGCGCTTCTTTGGCCATCCCGATCTGATTCAGTTTATTCAGCGGCTCAGCACCCAGGTGCATAATCTGCAACTGGGTAACGTGCTGATTGGCGATATGGGCATGGCCGCAGGTGGGCGCTTCAGCAGCGGTCACGCCAGTCATCAGACCGGGCTGGATGTCGATATCTGGCTGCAACTGCCAAAAACACGCTGGAGCGCGCAGCAGCTGCTGAAGCCGCAGCCGCTGGATCTGGTCGGGCCGGGCGATAAGAATGTGATTGCGCGTCACTGGCAGCCGGAAATCGACAGCCTGATTAAACTGGCCGCAAAAGACGACGATGTTACGCGTATCTTCGTCAATCCGGCGATTAAAAAGCAGCTTTGTGCAGACGCGGGTAACGATCGCGACTGGCTGCGGAAAGTGCGCCCGTGGTTCGCGCATCGTGCCCACATGCATGTTCGGTTGCGCTGCCCGGCGGGCAGTATCGGCTGTGAAGATCAGCCCGCACCGCCGGCTGGCGATGGTTGTGGCGCCGAGTTGCAGAGCTGGTTCCTGCCGAAACAGCCTGGGTCAGGCGCACCGGTGAAACGTGAGCCGCCGCCATTACCGCCTGCCTGTCAGGCTCTGCTGGATAAACATCTACTGTAAGGGATTCCATGGAGTGGTTTGTTGTCAGCCCGCTACTGGTCGGGCTGCTGTTTTTAATCGCCATGCTGGCTGGTTTTATTGACTCCATCGCCGGTGGCGGGGGGTTACTGACGGTACCTTCACTGCTGGCAGCGGGCCTCTCTCCGGCGCAGGCGCTGGCGACCAATAAACTGCAATCGGTCGGCGGCTCGTTTTCCGCAAGCCTCTACTTTGTGCGGCGCGGTGCGGTCAATCTGAATGAGCAGTGGCTGAACATCGCCATGACGCTGCTGGGGTCCATTCTGGGCGCGATACTGATTCAGCGCCTGCAGGCTGACTTCCTGCGCCAGATGCTGCCGCTGTTTTTGATCGCGATTGGCCTGTGGTTCCTGCTGATGCCAAAACTGGGCGAAGTCGATCAGGCGCGCCGCCTTCATGGCCTGCCTTATGCGCTGGTGGGCGGCGGGGCAGTAGGATTTTATGACGGATTTTTCGGGCCGGGCGCAGGCTCGTTTTATGCGCTGGCTTTCGTTACCCTCTGCGGCTACAACCTGGCCAAAGCGACCGCGCATGCCAAGGTACTCAACTTCACCTCAAACATGGGCAGCCTGCTGTTCTTTATGTTCGGCGGCAAAGTGGTGTGGGGAACCGGTCTGATCATGATGCTCGGTGCCTTCTGTGGTGCGCGTCTGGGCGCACGGCTGGTGCTGAGCCGCGGACAGAAACTGATCCGCCCGATGGTGGTGATTGTTTCTGCCGTCATGAGCATTAAATTATTGTGGGATAGCCACGGCAGCGAAGTTATGGCCTGGCTTGCCACGCTGCATTCGTAACCTGAAACGCGATACCGTCATGAACCCGACCCATCATTATGAACAGCTGATCACGCTGTTTGATCGCTGCTTCAGCGATGAATTTCAGACCCGCCTGATTAAAGGCGACGATGAACCGATCTATCTTCCTGCTGATGCGGAGTCGCCGTGGAACCGTGTGGTCTTTGCCCACGGCTTTTACGCCAGCGCCCTGCATGAGATCTCTCACTGGTGCATTGCCGGTGAAGCACGCCGCAAACTGGTCGATTTTGGCTACTGGTACTGCCCGGATGGCCGCGATGCGCTGACCCAGAGTCAGTTTGAAGCGGTTGAAGTGAAGCCGCAGGCACTGGAGTGGATGTTTTGTATGGCGGCAGGCTTTCCCTTCAACGTGAGTTGTGACAATCTCGACGGAGATTGTGAGCCGGATCGCATTGCGTTCCAGCGTAAAGTGCATGCTCAGGTCATGAGCTATCTGACGTCGGGCATTCCCGACCGTCCCGCGCGTTTTATTACCGCTCTGGCGGAATTTTATGGCAGGCCTTCACTCACCGCGTCGCAGTTTCCCTGGCCGGACGATCTGTGATGCAGGAAGGCATTATTAATAGAGGAATTGAGATGATCGCAGAATTTGAAGCGCGTATTCTGGCCCTGATTGACGACATGGTCGAGCATGCCAGTGACGATGAGCTGTTCGCCAGCGGTTATCTGCGCGGGCATCTGACACTGGCTGTGGCCGAAGTGGAGCAACTGGGCGAACATACGCCAGAAGCGCTGCAGATTCAGGTCTCCCGCAGCCTGCAAAATGCCATTGCTGCCGGAGAACTTTCACCGCGCGACGAGGCATTAGTGGTCGGAATGTGGGACAATTTGTTTGTTCAGGCACGCCAGCTCTCCGCATAACGTTGCAGGGCGGCGTGCCGCCCTCAGCATCGGCTAAACTGCTTTTCCCTTCAGTAATTTCCTCACCCAGTAACGATTCGGATTAAGCGCTGCCAGCGTACTCGCGTCCAGCGGCTGCGGCTCGCCCGTCAGCTGGGCTGCCAGCACTTCGGCTGCCAGCGGCGCACTGCACAGGCCGCGCGATCCCAGCGCACCAAACAGATACAGGCCCGCCAGATCGGGCGCATCAGCGATATCGTGACTTGCGGCCAGCTGAGCCGGTAAATCAGCGTACTGCAGAAGCGTAGCGTCATAATCCGGCACGCCGCCCACCATCGGCAGGTGATCCCGCGTGGCGCAGCGCACACCCATTCTCGCCTCGCCGCTACTGACATCCACGCTCTCTGCCCAGCGACGGTCAGGCAGGCAATCCAGCAGTCGGCTGCGGTTCTCCTGCTGATCCTCTTCCCGGTAATCCATTGCGGTTTCGCCACGATGATAGCTGGCACCAATACAGTGGGTGCCGAACTGCGGGCTGACGGGCGTCAGATAGCCGTCGTAACAGAGCACGGTCTGCAGCGCGTCGAGGCCCGGGGTTGACGGAACATGGCTCACCTGACCGGCCACCGGATAGGTCGGCAGCGGGGCGCTCTGCGCAACGTCGGCCATCGCATGTCCGTTAGCCAGCACCACCGTCGGATGACGGACCGCCGGGCGATCGCTGAACGTCAGCGTCCAGTGATCATCATCCCGTGAAAGGCTGCTCACCCTGTGCAACCAGTGAATGCGTAAGCCCTGGGTTTCGCCATAAGCCAGCATCGCGCTGGTCAGCTCGGCCGGTGAGAGCCAGCCACCTTCAGGGTAGAAAATGCCGCTACAGCCATGGTCAACATTTGCCAGTTTCTCCGCCTCTGCGACATCCACGCCACGAGCGATGGATTCGGGCAAACCCATCGCCAGCATCTGATCAATCTTCTTACGGCTTTTCTCATCCCAGCCCAGTTGAAGCACGCCGCTCCAGTGATGCTCATAGGTGACGGTCAACTGATCGTAGAGCCGCCGGGCGAAGCTGAAGGCCGCCGGGAAAAAGGTGGCGAGCGCCGGGTCGTGCTGGTTGAGCAGCGGATAGAGCGCGCCCTGACGATTACCGGACGCGCCCAGCGCGGGGGCTTCGTCGGCACAGTAAAGGGTGACCCGCCAGCCGCGACGTAGCAGCGCCAGCGCTAAAGTGGCACTGGCGACGCCGCCGCCAATCAGGGCAATATCACGCTGCTCCGCAGATTGACGATGATACCAGGGCTGCGGGCTGGGTAACGGAGGCGCATCCTGCAATGGTCCGCACAGCATTTCGCGCTTCGGGCCAAATCCCTTGCGGCGGATGACGGTAAAGCCTGCCTCCTGCAGGCCGCGCCGGACGATGCCTGCGGCGGTAAAGGTTGCGAAGGTCCCTTGTGGACGCGCCAGCTTTGCCATCATGCCGAACAGTTCCGGCGTCCACATATCCGGGTTCTTCGACGGCGCGAAGCCATCCAGGAACCAGGCATCCACCTGACGATGCAGGCTCTCATCCAGCTCTCCCATCAGCTGGTTAATATCGCCGAGCCACAGGTCGAGCGTGATGCGTCCGCCGTCAAACAGCAGGCGCTGACAGCCGGGCAGGGCCGCAGGCCACTGCGCCTGCAGCGCTTCGGCCCAGGGAGCCAGTTCCGGCCAGTGCTGCTGCGCAGCAGCCAGGTCTTCACGGGTTAACGGAAACTTCTCAAAGCTGATGAAGTGCAGACGTTTTAACGTGGCATCGGGCCGTTCACGCTGAAACGCATCGAACGCCTGCCACAGCGTCAGAAAGTTGAGGCCGGTGCCAAATCCGCTTTCCGCCACGATCAGCAGATCGCGCGGATGCGCTGCAAAACGCCCGGGAAAACCGTTGCCCCCAAGGAAGACATAGCGTGTCTCTTCCAGACCATTGTCATTAGAGAAATAGACGTCACCAAACGCTCGGGAAACAGGTGTACCCTGTTCATTCCAGTTTAGCTGTGCATGTTCAACCGGGGTTAATTTCATGGTAAAGGCTCGTTTTTCAGGCAGTGGCGCGATTCTAGCGACCCACGTGACATGACGCAAATTTACAAAAGGAAATAGCTGATCGGACTTGTTCGGCGTACAAGTGTACGCTAGAGTGCATGCCAATTAAGAAGAAGTGGATGAGGAAGATTGAATGAAACGTGCTGTGATTACTGGCTTAGGGATCGTTTCCAGTATTGGTAATAACCAGCAAGAGGTGCTGTCATCTCTGCGTGAAGGACGCTCTGGCATCACCTTTTCTGAAGAGATGAAAGATTCCGGCATGCGTAGTCACGTCTGGGGTAACGTTAAATTAGATACCACCGGCCTCATCGATCGCAAAGTTGTGCGTTTTATGAGTGATGCGTCCATCTATGCTTATCTTTCCATGGAAGAAGCGATTAAAGATTCCGGCCTCACCACTGAAATGTATCAGAGCAACCCACGCGTGGGTCTGATTGCGGGTTCAGGCGGCGGTTCTCCACGCTTCCAGGTGTTTGGCGCGGATGCGATGCGCAGCCCACGCGGCCTGAAAGCGGTTGGCCCCTATGTGGTCACCAAAGCGATGGCCTCTGGCGTTTCTGCCTGCCTCGCCACGCCATTCAAAATTCATGGCGTAAACTACTCGATTAGCTCCGCCTGTGCCACCTCTGCGCACTGTATCGGTAATGCCGTTGAGCAGATTCAGCTCGGCAAACAGGATATCGTTTTTGCGGGCGGCGGCGAAGAGCTGTGCTGGGAAATGGCCTGTGAGTTCGACGCCATGGGCGCGCTCTCTACCCGTTACAACGACACGCCAGAGAAAGCGTCACGTACTTATGACAATGAGCGCGACGGCTTTGTTATCGCCGGTGGCGGCGGCATGGTGGTGGTTGAAGAGCTGGAGCATGCGCTGGCACGTGGTGCGCACATCTATGCCGAAATCGTTGGTTACGGTGCGACGTCAGACGGTGCAGATATGGTTGCCCCATCAGGTGAAGGCGCAGTGCGCTGCATGAAGATGGCGATGAACGGTGTCGATACGCCAATCGACTATCTGAACAGCCACGGAACCTCTACTCCGGTAGGTGATGTGAAAGAGCTGGGTGCGATTCGTGAAGTGTTTGGCGATAACACGCCTTACATTTCAGCGACTAAAGCGATGACCGGCCACTCACTGGGTGCCGCTGGTGTGCAGGAAGCGATCTACTCGCTGCTGATGCTGGAGCATGGTTTTATTGCGCCAAGCATCAACATCACCTCGCTGGACGCGGCTGCAACCGGTATGAACATCGTCACTGCGCCGATGGAAAAAGAGCTGACCACCGTGATGTCTAACAGCTTTGGTTTCGGCGGCACCAACGCCACCCTGACCATGCGTAAATATCAGGCATAATCATTACGTCAGTACGCTGAAGGGCCGGCTTGCCGGCCCTTTTTGTTTTTCAGCTCCTCTGCGTGACCTCGTTTACCCCTCGGTATTAAGCCTCCCGCAGCAGCAGCCGCAGCAAGGTATCGCATCCTGCCACAATCTCGTCAGGCGTCAGCGCGGCAAAGCCCAGTATCCAGCCTTGCTGCGACACTGATCCGGCATAGAGCGGACTGAGACGCGGCAGCAGCAAACCCTCTTGTGCCGCCAGCGCGGTTAAGCGCGCTTCATCCTTCTGCAATTTCACCGTCAGCTGTAATCCACCGCCGCTGGCTATCGGCGTGAGCCATGGCGAGAGCCGCTGCTCAATCTGCTCAAGTAACCGATCGCGACGGCTGCGATAGAGCTGACGCATCAGCCGCAGATGGCTGGCGAAATGTCCCTGCTGCAGGAAGGCGGCAGTGACGGCCTGTGGCAGCAGGGCGCTATGCCCATCGAGCACGCTGCGTGCCTGACCAACGGGCGTAATCAGCGCAGGCGGCACCACCATCCATGCCAGACGCAGAGAGGGAAAAAGCGACTTCGAGAAGGTGCCCAGCGTGATCACCCGCTGTTGGCGATCCAGTCCCTGCAGCGCAGGAACAGGCCGTTCGTCGTAATGAAACTCACTGTCGTAGTCATCTTCGATTAACCAGCACTGGTTGCGCTGCGCCCAGTCGAGCCATGCCAGACGCCGGGGCAGGCTGAGCGTGACGCCGGTTGGATAATGATGCGAGGGCGTCAGATACATCAGCTTCGGATTGCCGCTGGCAGGGATAGCACCTTCGGCATCGACCGCAATCCCGTGCACCTGTGCACCTGCGGCCATAAAGGCATTACGTGCTCCGGGATAGCCTGGTTCCTCCATCCATACCTCATCACCAGGATCGACGAACATCATCGCCAGCAACTGCAGCGCCTGTTGTGAACTGGTCAGAATGATGACCTGCCCCGGCTGGCACGTTACGCCTCGTGAGAGCGCCAGATAATCAGCGAGTGCGCTGCGCAACGGCAGATAGCCGCAGGGATCGCCATATCCCATTGCCGCGCTGCCCAGTGAACGCTGCACGCTGTTGCTCAGGCGCCGCCAGGTATCGTGAGGAAAAGCGCGTAACTCCGGTGAACCGGCGGCGAATGCGTGCGGAAAAGGGGGATCCTGACAGCCGCCGGTTGCCAGCACCTGCTGGCCCCGCGCCGAAAAGCGGGCGGGCTGAGGCCGTACCGGTGCGGATAGGGGACTGGCAGGGATAACGATAGCGACAAAAGTTCCTCGGCCGGTTTCGCGTCGCAGGTAGCCCTCACTCTCCAGCTGGCCGTAGGCCGCTTCTACCGTCACACGAGACACCTGCAGATCCTGCGCCAGCTGCCGGCTGGAGGGTAATTGCTGACCGGCGTGCAGATGGTGCCGGTTGATCGCCAGCCGCAGGGTAGAGCAGAGCCGCTCACGCACGCCGCCACTGGCCTGGTGCTGGAAAAGTTGTAACAGTGGTGAAGGCATATGGGTCTTAACCCTGCTGGATAATAGGTATCAGTAAGCAGTCCACTTTGCCGTAAACTGCGACTTCACCACAACAGGAGAATCGCTATGTCATCGGTTTTACAGATTCCGGCCGCCACGCCGCAGCAAAGCCTCGACTATCTGCAGGCAAAACTCGCTTATTACACCGACGCCTGGGATCTGGCGGAAGATCTGGCCCGTCAGGCACCAGAAATAGTGGTGATCGATGCCCGTGCGCCGGAGGCTTATCGCGCCGGGCATATCTGCGGTGCGATAAGCTTTCCGCATCGCGGGATGGACACCACCACGACGGCGCGGCTTGACCGCAGCAAAGTGTTTGTCACCTATTGTGACGGCATTGGCTGTAACGGGTCGACGAAAGCGGCCTGGAAACTGGCATCGCTGGGATTTCAGGTGAAGGAGTTAATTGGCGGGCTGGATTTCTGGAAACGTGACGGTCATCCGCTGACCTGGGGTGATGCAGCGGGCGAATGGCCTGCCGCCGCGCCCATAGCATCCTGCGGCTGCTGACTCAGAGTACCAGCCAGAGTAAAAGGGTGATGACCACCAGTGCGACAAAGAATCCCAGCAGGGGACGCTGCGCCAGCGGCTGTATCGCGGGCGGCAGCGATGCAACAAACGGTGACCAGATCGGCTGAGGTTTAATCTCGCTGGGTGCCAGCGGCTGCTCGAGAAGTTTTTCTGCCCGGTCAACGCGACGGCTGAACAGGAAGTTCAGCAGATCCTGCGTCTGTGCCGTGGTCAGAACCATCTGCGGCGTCGCCTGAAAACGCTGCTGGCTGTAATCCTCCAGCTGCTGCCGTTCCTGCTGATCGAGCGGCTGCTTCAGGGACGCTTCCAGCAGTTGCAGCGTCGGTGCACTGTGCTGACTCAGCGTCTGACGTACCTGCAGGTATTGTGTCAGCAGCGGGAAGTGGCGTGAGGGAATCGGGTCGCCGCTGGTCAGATTCACCAGTTTCAGCGCCGCCGACCACAGCTTACCGGTGGATTCGCCGGTGGCGGCGGCCAGACGCACCACCTGCTGATTCAGGGTATGGTGCTCGGCAGGCAGCAGCGTGCGATCGCTGACGCGGATCTGCTGCGGCTGGGGAATTGTCATCTGGCCGTTCTGCAGCATCGTCAGCACCTGGCGCAGCTGATCCTGGCTCAGCGCGCTCAGAACGGTCTGACCAAACTGCTGACGGATAAAATCGCTGACGGCCTGGCGGTTATTACCTTTCGGCAGCAGCTCGGTGAGCTGAGTCATCAGCTGGCGGGTGCCATGCCCGTTCTGCGCCTGCGTCAGGCGACTATTCAGATACTGTTCTGCCGCCGGAAAATGACGCGACTGTAACTCGGCTTCACTCTTTACACCCACTTCATGACGGACGCCCGCCCAGAGTTCAGGCGCTTTAAGATTGCTGAGCGATAAGATACGCACGATCAGGCGCTCTAGCGTCGTGCGCTGGGCAGGGGAGAGAGGTTGTTCGCCCGCCACAGAACCGTGACGGGGCACGCCGGTTTGCGGATTGACTGATGAACGATCGACCGGCGCACCGGGGCCGCTGAGAGGTTGCATGGCGGATTCCTTGGGAAAACAGAACAGCGTGGGGTGCGCCGGAAAACGAATAGGCCATGATAGCAAAACCCCCCGGGAAATCCCACGGGGGACTCGCGTTTCGGCGCGAGATTTACGCTTCAGTTGTGAACCTCAGCCGCCTTTATTTACTACTACCTTCAGCTGCATCTTTACTCACCGCAGCCATCTTCCGTCATCCGCAGAGGGTGCGATTCAGGATGGTGGCTGAGTTACCGGTTTATGCCGGGTTAAAGGTGTACGCAGCCGCTGCGCCAGTATCACACCGCCTAGCGTCAGACCCCCGCCAATCCAGTGGTAACTGTGCAGTTGCTCATGCAGAAACAGCACGGCGATCAACGCGGTGAACAGCGGCGTCAGATTCATAAAAATGCTGGTAGTGCTGGCCCCCAGGCGCTGCACGCCGTGGATCCATAAAAAGGGCGCGATGATGGAGGCGAACAGTCCGGCAAATGCCACCAGTGGCAGGTTATGCCAGTTTAGCGACACGTCTGGTGCCAGTAAAAAGCCGGGCAGCAACAGCAGTACGCCAAATACGATCTGCACATAGAGACTCTGCCAGATTGGCAGTGGCAGCGCCCAGCGTTTCGTCAGGACGCCATACAGCGCATAAGAGGTGGAAGCGGCCAGCATCATCAGTTCACCTTTTCCCATGCCGTGATTCAGCAGTTGCATCACGTCACCCTCACTGACCAGCCACACCAGCCCGCAAAAAGAGATGACACTGCCGAGCAGGATACCGAGCGTTGGCGCAATTCGCAGGATAACCACGCTCAGCAGTACGGTGAGCAGCGGGATCAGCGCGCCGATAATGCCCATAAAGAGCGCGCTGACGCTGTGCGCCGCGTAATAGGCGAGGCTCTGATAGAGCACCATGCCGAGCAGCCCAAGGATCGCCAGCCGCCAGAGGTGCGGTCTGATGATCTTACGCATGCGCCACACCCCAGGCAGCACAAAGGGGGTCAGCACCAGCAGCGCCAGCAGCCAGCGATAGAAGGAGATCGCTGCCGGATCGATCGCACTGGCCGACAGTTTGCTGACAATTGAGTTGATCGACCAGATCATCACCGCAAAGAGTGGGTACAGGAAAAACATGCTGACTCTCCATACATCATCACACACCATTAATGAGGCGCAGTGTACGCTTGTCCGGATTTATCCAGATAGTTAATATCGGACAAAATGAGCAAATGAGCGGACAGAATGAGCCTGAAAGTGACCTACCAGCCGCCAGTGAATGCACCGCAGCTACGCTACTTTATGCGCTATGAACAGGCCAATGCCCGCACCGAATATCTGCCACATTCACATGCCTGGGGCCAGCTGATCATGGTGAAAAGTCACGTGCTGGAGATGCAGGTCGAGGGCGAGCGCTTGCTGACGCCCGCCGACATTCCGGTCTGGATCCCGCCAGGTCAGTTGCACAGTAGCTATAACCATCGTCAGGCGCAGTTCCGCACCTTTAATCTGGCGGCCTCGCTCTGCGCCGATTTACCCCGGCGCGCCTGTCTGATGCTGGTGGATCCCATTGCACACGCCATCATGGACGATTTCGCTGAGCAGCAAATCGAGCAACCCGCAACGGATGCGCAGTGGCGGCTGTGCGAGGTGTTGCGCGATCGCCTGCAGGTGGCGCAGGTGCAGGAGAGCTATCTGCCCACCTCGCAGGATAAATTTCTCGCACCGGTGTTACATGCACTGGAAGCGCATCCTGGCGATAACACCACGCTGGCGGGCTGGGCGGCGCGGGTCTTTACCACCGAACGGACGCTGGCGCGGCGCTGCCAGCAGCATCTGCATATGACATTTGGTGAGTGGCGGCAGCGCCTGCGGTTTCTGCGCGCCATCGTGCTGCTGGAGCAGGGAGAAAGCGTACAGAGTATCGCCCATGAGCTGGGATACAGTTCCGCCTCGGCGCTGATTGTGATGTTCCAGCAACAGGCAGGCACCACGCCCGATCGCTACCGTGCGCGGTTAGGCTAACGCGTCGCTTTGTGCCAGAATAATTGCCTCACATGTAACAGACAGGAAAGCCGTGGTGAAAATTCTGGTCGATGAAAATATGCCTTATGCCCGTGAGTTATTCAGCCGCACCGGCGACGTGGTCGCGGTGCCAGGGCGTCCGCTGCCGGTGGCTGAACTGGCCGATGCCGATGGCCTGATGGTGCGCTCTGTCACTCAGGTGAATGAATCGCTGCTGGCTGGAAAGCCGGTGAAATTTGTCGGCACCGCGACGGCGGGCACCGATCATATCGACGAGAACTGGCTGCAGCAGGCGGGCATTGCGTTCTCTGCCGCTCCCGGCTGTAACGCCATCGCGGTGGTGGAATATGTTTTCTCTGCGCTGCTGCTGCTGGCGGAGCGCGATGGTTTTGAGCTGCGTGACCGCACAGTCGGCATTGTCGGCGTCGGTAACGTTGGCGGGCGGCTGCAGAAGCGGCTGGAAGCCTGGGGCATCAAAACCCTGCTGTGCGATCCGCCACGCGCCGATCGCGGTGATGAAGGCGATTTCCTGTCACTGGAGGCGGTGACAGAGCAGGCAGATATTCTGACCTTCCACACGCCGCTGTTTAAAGACGGCCCCTACAAAAGCTGGCATCTGGCAGATGCCGCGCTGCTGATGGCGCTGAAGCCCAATACCATCCTGATCAACGCCTGTCGCGGCCCGGTCGTGGACAACGGCGCGCTGCTGGAGGTGCTGAAAATGCGCCACGACCTCAGCGTGGTGCTGGACGTCTGGGAGCCGGAGCCGGATCTCTCGCTGGCGCTGCTGGATAAGGTCGACATCGCCACGCCGCACATTGCGGGCTACACGCTGGAAGGCAAAGCACGCGGCACCACCCAGGTCTTTGAAGCCTGGTGTAACTTTATCGGTCAGCCGCAGGAGGTGCCGCTCAGCACCTTACTGCCGGAGCCGGAATTCAGTGAAATTACCCTGAATGGCCCGCTGGATCAGCCAACACTGAAACGCCTGGCGCATCTGGTGTATGATGTGCGCCGCGATGATGCCCCGCTACGTAAAGTGGCGGCGAAACCCGGCGAGTTTGATCGCCTGCGCAAGCAGTATCTGGAGCGCCGCGAATGGTCTTCGCTGCAGGTCAACTGTGATGACGCCTCAACGGCTGAGATGCTGAACCAGCTGGGCTTTAACGCAATCTACTCTCCGAAGTAACGGGCGCTGCAGGCATGGCACCGTTTTCTGCACTGAATCAGTCGGTGACCAGAAAACGCGCCTAATCCATGCCTGCCAGTGTGGCGGCAGGTTTCGGGGGGGGATAAATCTGAATCCCTGGGCGGTGAATATCACCGCCTTCTGTTTTTATGTCATTGTCTGGAGTAAACCAACATGTCTGACGGCTGGAATATTGCGCTACTTGGCGCGACAGGCGCAGTAGGGAACGCTGTACTGGAACTGCTGGCGGAACGCCAGTTCCCGGTTGGTGAATTGTATTTGCTGGCCAGCGAAAACAGCGCGGGCGAAATCAAGCGTTACGAGGGCCGCTCGGTGCGGGTCGATAATGCAGAGACCTTCGACTGGTCACAGGCGCAGCTGGCCTTTTTCGTGGCAGGCCGTGACGCCTCGGCACGTTTTGCCGATGAAGCGGCCAATGCGGGTTGTCTGGTGATCGACAGCAGTGAGCTGTTTGCGCTGGAACCTGATGTGCCGCTGGTGGTGCCGGATGTGAACCCGCAGGTGCTGGCCGATTATCGTAATCGCAACATCATCAGCGTGGCGGACAACCTGGTGAGCCAGCTGCTGACCGCAATTAAACCGCTGGTAGATGCTGCCGGGCTGAGCCGTTTACAGGTGACGAATCTGATCTCGGTTTCCAGCTACGGCAAAGTGGCGGTCGATGCGCTGGCGGGGGAAAGTGCCCGCCTGCTGAATGGTATTCCGGCTGATGAACATCACTTTGGTCGTCAGCTCGCGTTTAACCTGATGCCACAACAGGCCGACGCAGAAGGCAGCGTGGAAAGTGAACGCCGACTGATTGATCAGGTGCGCAAAGTCCTGCAGGACGAAGGCTTACCGATTGCGGTCAGCAGCGTTCAGGCCCCGGTGTTCTACGGTAATGCGCAGATTGTGCATATCGAAAATCTGCGCCCGCTCTCTGCGGAAGAAGCACGTGCCGAGCTGGCGCTGGCGTCAGATATTCGTCTGAGCGAAGAAGATGACGTGCCGACGCCGGTGACGGATGCTTCTGGCAACGGCGAACTGAGCATCGGCGCAGTGCGCAACGACTACGGTATTCCGGAGCTGCTGCAGTTCTGGTCAGTGGCGGACAACATTCGTTTTGGCGGCGCGCTGATGGCGGTGAAAACCGCTGAGAAACTGGTTCAGGAGTATCTGTAAGCATGTCCGATGGTCAGACGCAAAAACTGGCGCTCGGCATTGAGTATGACGGCAGTCGTTACTACGGCTGGCAGCGCCAGAATGAAGTCCGCAGCGTGCAGGAGAAGGTAGAGCGCGCGCTGTCGAAAGTCGCCGATCATCCGGTCAGCATTTTTTGCGCTGGCCGCACCGATGCGGGCGTGCACGGCACAGGGCAGGTGGTCCATTTCGAAACCACCTCGCAGCGGCCTGATGGTGCCTGGACACTGGGCGTCAACGCCAATCTGCCGGCAGATATTGCCGTGCGCTGGGTGAAAGCGGTGCCGGATGAGTTCCATGCCCGCTTCAGCGCCACGGCCCGACGCTATCGCTACCTGATCTACAATCAGCGTCTGCGTCCGGCGGTGCTGGCGCAGGGCGTGACGCACTTCTACCATCCACTGGATGCAGAGAAGATGCAGCGCGCCGGGCAATGTCTGTTAGGCGAGAATGATTTCACCTCATTCCGCGCGGTGCAGTGCCAGTCACGCACACCCTGGCGCAACGTGATTCACCTCAACGTGACGCGTCAGGGTCCCTACGTGATTGTGGATATTAAAGCCAACGCGTTTGTGCATCACATGGTGCGCAATATCGTGGGCAGCCTGATGGAGATAGGCTGCGGCAATAAGCCGGAGTCATGGATGGCAACGCTGCTGGCGGCGAAGGATCGGACATTAGCCGCAGCCACAGCCCGGGCAGAGGGGTTGTATCTGGTGGCGGTGGATTACCCATCTCACTTTGCGTTACCACAGCCGTTGATGGGACCGTTGTTCCTCGCGGATTAATTCACTTTCAGGACTTAAAAGGGCGCGCTATGGAGTTTCTCCATTTTCTGGTCGATTTTATTCTGCACATCGATGTGCATCTGGCCGAGCTGGTTGCACAGTACGGTATCTGGATTTACGCTATTTTGTTCCTGATTCTGTTCTGCGAAACCGGGCTGGTTGTGACGCCATTCCTGCCAGGCGATTCGCTGCTGTTTGTGGCGGGTGCACTGGCTGCACTGCCGGGTAACGATCTCAATGTGCATGTGATGGTGGCACTGTTAGTAGTGGCCGCGGTACTGGGCGATGCAGTGAACTACACCATTGGCCGCCTGTTTGGCGAGCGGTTGTTCAGTAACCCGAACTCGAAGATTTTCCGTCGCAGCCATCTGGATAAAACCCATGCGTTTTATGCCCGTCACGGCGGAAAAACCATTATCCTGGCGCGCTTTGTGCCGATTGTCCGCACGTTTGCGCCGTTTGTTGCCGGTATGGGCCACATGTCCTATCGCCACTTCGCGCTGTTCAACGTGACCGGTGCGCTGTTATGGGTGCTGCTGTTCTCCTATGCCGGCTACCTGTTTGGCGATCTGCCGGTGGTGCAGGAAAACCTGAAGCTGCTGATTGTGGGCATTATCCTGGTCTCGATTCTGCCGGGTGTAATTGAAGTCTGGCGTCATCGCCGTCAGGCGAAGCAGCAGAAGCTGCCGTAAGGCTTCGCTCAGGGGTAAGACCAGATTTTTATCCACAGTCTGAACAGGTTGTGGTTTAATGAGCGACATTTACCGTCTGCTGAAGCGGTTTTCAGCAGTATCAAGACGACTGGACCAGGTCAGTTTTAAACAGAAAGGTCATCAATGAGCTGGATTGAACGCATTCTTAATAAAAGCACCACGACGCCAACGCGCAAAGCCAGCATCCCGGAAGGGGTCTGGACCAAGTGCGACAGCTGTGGCCAGGTTCTCTACCGCGCCGAGCTGGAGCGTAATCTTGAGGTTTGCCCGAAGTGTGACCACCACATGCGTATGCACGCGCGTGAGCGCCTCGGCAGTTTCCTCGATCAGGGAACGATGGTTGAGCTTGGCAGTGAACTTGAACCCAAAGATCTGCTGAAGTTTCGCGACTCCAAGAAGTACAAAGATCGTCTGGTCGCCGCACAGAAAGATACCGGCGAGAAAGATGCGCTGATCGTGATGAAAGGTCAGCTGCACAGTATGCCGCTGGTTGCGGCAGCTTTTGAATTTGCCTTTATGGGCGGTTCAATGGGCTCTGTCGTCGGTGCACGTTTTGTACGTGCAGTTGAGCAGGCGCTGGAAGATAACTGTCCGCTGATCTGCTTCTCCGCCAGCGGCGGTGCCCGTATGCAGGAAGCGCTGCAGTCGCTGATGCAGATGGCGAAAACCAGTGCGGCTCTGGCCAAAATGCGCGAGCGCGGTCTGCCCTACATTTCCGTGCTGACTGACCCGACCATGGGCGGTGTTTCGGCCAGTTTCGCCATGCTGGGTGACCTCAACATCGCGGAGCCTAAAGCGCTCATCGGCTTTGCCGGCCCACGCGTTATCGAGCAGACCGTGCGTGAAAAACTGCCGCCGGGCTTCCAGCGCAGTGAGTTCCTGATTGAGAAGGGCGCGATTGATATGATCATCCGCCGTCCGGAAATGCGCTACAAACTGGCAAGCCTGCTGGCTAAAATGATGAACCTGCCGGCACCGCTGCATGACGGTGAACCGTCCGCTCCCGCGACGACTGAATCGGAAAGCAACGAGGCCTGACAGGAGATAGAGAGGCGCGCCTGTCGCGCCTCTTACCAATGCACCGTATACCGCAGCACCAGTCTGCCAGGTATAAATAAGCAAAACGGGACATATGGACAATCTTCACCTTCCTCAAGCCACGTCGCCTTTGGCCACGTGGCTTTATTATCTTGAGCACCTGCATACTCAGGCCATCGACCTGGGTCTGGACCGTATTCGTCAGGTAGCGCTTCGTCTCGACCTGCTGAAACCCGCTCCGTTTGTCTTTACCGTGGCCGGTACCAATGGCAAAGGGACCACCTGTCGCACCCTGGAAACGCTGCTGATCGCTGCGGGCTACCGCGTTGGCGTCTACAGCTCGCCGCATCTGGTGCGTTATACCGAACGCGTCCGGGTCCAGGGCAAGGAGCTGAGTGAAGCGCAGCACTGCGCCAGCTTTGCGGAGATTGAAGCCGGACGGGCTGATATTTCGCTGACCTACTTCGAATTCGGCACGCTCTCCGCGCTGAATCTGTTCCGCCAGGCGCAACTGGATGTCGTGATCCTCGAAGTCGGCCTCGGCGGACGACTGGATGCCACCAACATTGTGGATGCCGATGTCGCCGTGGTCACCAGCATTGCGCTGGACCACACCGACTGGCTGGGCCCGGATCGCGAAAGCATTGGGCGTGAGAAAGCGGGTGTCTTCCGGGCAGGAAAACCTGCAGTCGTGGGTGAACCCGATATGCCACACAGCATCGCTGTGGTTGCGCAGGAAAAAGGCGCTCTATTGTTACAGCGCAATCGCGACTGGTCCTGGCATGCGCAGGCCGAAAGCTGGTCGCTGCGTGATGCGCAGGGCGAGCTGAACGATCTTCCGCTGCCTCAGGTGCCGCTGCCTAACGCGGCGACCGCGCTGGTGGCGCTGCGGGCCTCAGGGCTTGAGGTCAGTGAGACGCAGATTCGCGCCAGCCTGCCGCTGGCGATGCTGCCAGGGCGGTTTCAGACGATAAGTGAATCACCGCGCGTGATTCTGGATGTCGCTCATAACCCGCACGCGGCAGGCTATCTGGCGTCGCGTCTGGTGGCGCTGCCGAAACGCGGCAAAGTGCATGCCGTGGTGGGCATGTTGCATGATAAAGATATCGCCGGAACGCTCGCGGCATTGGCTCCAATGGTTGATGCCTGGTATTGTGCACCGCTTGACGGTCCGCGCGGTGCCAGTGCAGAGCAGCTGCTGGATGCGCTGCCGCAGGGCGAGGCCTTTGGTTCTGTTGAACTCGCCTGGCAGCAGGCGCGCGAGCGGGCTGCGCCGCAGGACACTGTGCTGGTCTGTGGTTCATTCCACACGGTGGCACAGGTCATGGAATCGATTGAAACGGAGAAAGGACGTGGCAAGTAAGTTTCAGAACCGTTTAGTCGGCACCGTTATTCTGGTCGCCGTTGGCGTGATTGTGCTGCCAGGGCTGCTGGATGGTCAGAAAAAGCATTACAAAGAGGAGTTCGCCGCCATTCCGCTGGTGCCGAAACCTGACGATCAGCAGGACAGCGAAATGGTGCCGCCGGTAACCCAGTCGCTGCCCGCTCAGCCGCCGGAAGGCGCAGGCAGTGCCGTCAATAGCAGCAATGGCAATGGTAAAACCAACGCCACGGCGGAGCAGGGACGGACGCAGCCGGATGAAGAGAGCGATCCTGTAGTGGTCTCGCCGCCGCCGGTTCATCAGTCTGTGCCTGCGCAGACGGTGACGAAGCCGAAAGCGGCAGAGCAGCAGAAACCGAAGGCCACCGAGCAGCCTAAGCAGAAGCCGGTTGAACAGCAGAAGCCAAAAGTCGTGGAGCAGCCTAAACCGAAGCCGGTTGAGCAACCTAAAGCGGTTGAGCAGCCGAAGCAGGAAGAAGCGCCAAAAGCGGCAGAGACCACGGCTCCGGCGGGGCAGGCTTATGTGGTGCAGTTAGGTGCGCTGAAGAACGCCAGCAAAGTAAATGAGATTGTCGCGCAGTTGCGGCTGTCGGGCTATCGCGCCTTTACCGTGCCGTCAACGCCGGTTCAGGGGCAGATTACCCGTATCTACGTTGGCCCTGATGCTTCGAAAGCTAAAATGCAAGGCGCGGTGGGTGAACTGAAAAGCATCTCAGGACTGGGCGGTGTCGTTAAGCCGTACAGCGCCCGTTAGCGCGATGATTGGCGCTGCCGATAGCAGTAACAGGCAGCGTCTTTTGCCGGGCAGGCAGTACGCTTAACGCGCACTGCCGCATAAAATAGTGACGATTTTCAACGGCCTGTCCGGCTGAGAATCACCCGGGCGATTGCGGTTTTTTTCATCGCCTTTTTTATGGATGCAGAAAAAGAAAACCGCTACGCAAACGTTTTCTTTTTCTGTTAGAATGCGCCCCGAACTGGATGCAGGGGTGCAATTGCACTGGCGCTGGAAGAGTTCATGATCTGGATTGATTACGTCATTATTGCGGTAGTTGGTTTTTCGGCTCTGGTCAGCCTGGTTCGTGGGTTTGTCCGGGAAGCCTTATCTCTCGTTACCTGGGGATGCGCGTTTTTTGTCGCCAGTCATTACTACGCCTACCTTGCAGTCTGGTTTACAGGTTTTGACGACGAACTGGTTCGTAACGGTATTGCCATCGGTGTGCTGTTTGTGGCGACCCTGATTGTGGGCGCCATTGTGAACTACGTTATCGGCACGCTGGTGGAAAAAACCGGCCTGTCGGGAACCGACCGGGTGTTGGGCGTCTGTTTCGGGGCGTTGCGTGGTGTGCTGATCGTAGCCGCTTTGCTGTTCTTCCTTGATACATTCACTGGCTTTTCCAAAAGTCCGGACTGGCAACAGTCTCAACTCATTCCCGAGTTCAGTTATATCATCAGGTGGTTCTTTGATTACCTGAAAAGCACGTCGAGTTTTTTACCCCGGTGATGTGACCGGGTGTGCGGCTAAATGAGGAAATGACAACATGTGCGGTATTGTCGGTATCACCGGTTTCATGCCGGTCAACCAGTCGATCTATGACGCGTTAACGGTGCTCCAGCACCGCGGGCAGGATGCCGCAGGCATTTGTACTATCGATGCGCTGAAATGTTTTCGCCTGCGAAAGGCAAACGGCCTGGTCAGCGACGTTTTCGAAGCACGCCACATGCAGCGACTGCAGGGCAATATGGGGATCGGTCACGCGCGTTATCCCACCGCGGGCAGCTCCAGTGCCTCTGAAGCGCAGCCATTCTATGTAAACTCCCCGTATGGCATCACCCTGGCGCACAACGGTAACCTGACCAACGCCCATGTGCTGCGTAAGCACCTGTTTGAAAAGGGTCGCCGTCACGTTAATACCACTTCAGATTCTGAAATCCTGCTGAATATCTTTGCGCAGGAGTTAGATCGTTTTCAAAACGATCCGCTGGAAGCTGACAACATTTTTGCTGCGGTGGCTGCGGTACATCAGCAGGTTCGCGGTGCCTACGCCGTCGTAGCGATGATTATCGGCCACGGCATGGTGGCCTTCCGCGACCCTAACGGCATCCGTCCGCTGGTGCTGGGCAAGCGCGTTATCGCCGATGGCCGCACCGAATATATGGTCGCCTCTGAGAGTGTCGCGCTGGATACGCTGGGCTTTGAATTCATCCGTGACGTTGCACCGGGTGAAGCAGTTTATGTCACTGAAGCCGGCCAGCTTTCGACCCGCCAGTGTGCTGAAAACCCGAAAAGCAATCCGTGCCTGTTCGAGTATGTCTACTTTGCGCGTCCGGACTCCTTCCTGGACAAAATCTCCGTCTACAGTGCCCGCGTCCGGATGGGCACCAAGCTGGGCGAGAAAATTGCCCGCGAATGGGAAGATCTGGATATTGATGTCGTGATTCCGATTCCGGAAACCTCCACCGATATCGCGCTGGAAATCGCCCGTATTCTCGACAAGCCTTATCGTCAGGGCTTCGTGAAAAACCGCTACGTTGGCCGTACCTTTATCATGCCGGGACAGCAGTTACGTCGCAGCGCGGTACGCCGTAAGCTCAACGCGAACCGCGCTGAATTCCGTGATAAAAACGTGCTGCTGGTGGATGACTCTATCGTGCGCGGTACGACTTCAGAGCAGATTATTGAGATGGCACGTGAAGCGGGTGCAAAACGCGTTTACCTGGCCTCAGCGGCACCGGAAATTCGTTTTCCGAACGTCTACGGCATCGATATGCCGAGCGCCACGGAACTGATTGCGCACGGCCGCGAAGTGGAAGAGATTCGCCAGCTGATTAAAGCCGATGCACTGATTTTCCAGGATCTCGACGATCTGATCGAAGCGGTGCGTGAAGAGAATCCGGACATTGCACAATTTGAGTGCTCGGTGTTCAACGGCATTTACGTGACGAAGGATGTCGACCAGCAGTATCTGGAGTATCTGGAGTCGCTGCGTAATGATGATGCCAAAGCGCTTCAGCGCCAGAATGAAGTCGAAAATCTTGAGCTGCACAACGAAGGCTGATACCCATCCATAGTCGGGCAGCATAGAACAGGGCGGGAGCAATCCCGCCCTGTTTGTTTTCAGAAACCCGCTGGCCGCGTATGATGGCGCATTGGCTGACATAAGGTTGGAATATGAAACGACTCATCATTGGCATCTCTGGCGCAAGCGGGGTGATCTATGGCGTGCGCATGCTGCAGGTGTTGCAGCAGGTGGAAGAGGTAGAAACGCATCTGGTCATGAGCCAGGCGGCACGTCAGACGCTGGGGCTGGAGAGCGATTATTCGCTGCGTGATGTGCAGGCGCTGGCCGATGTGGTGCATGACGTGCGCGATATTGCAGCAAATATCTCGTCGGGATCGTTCAAAACGCTGGGCATGGCGATTTTACCCTGCTCGATGAAAACGCTTTCAGGTATTGTGCACAGCTACAGTGACTCATTGCTGACCCGTGCGGCTGATGTGGTATTAAAAGAGCAGCGTAAGCTGGTGTTGTGCGTACGCGAAACCCCGCTGCACGTCGGCCACCTGCGGATGATGACCACCGCGGCTGAACTGGGTGCCATTATCATGCCGCCCGTGCCGGCGTTTTATCATCGGCCTGAAACCATCGATCAGCTCATCGACCAGACCGTGAATCGGGTAATCGATCAGTTCGATATCGAATTACCGGAAGATCTCTTTATGCGCTGGCAGGGTGCATAAAGTTCCGCTGGCGCACTTATTTAGTGCATAAGCGCGCCTCGGATCACTCTTCGTGCATTTGACGCACCAAAAGTTAACAACGTCGCTTTTTCTCTTTTACTTCACTGCTATATTCCCCTCACAAACACAGCGTTTTCGCCTGTCTGTCATCACGTTAACGGCGTGGATAACTTGCAGAACTGGCATGAAACATGCAAATTACTTTGCGCAAACACATCACGAACCACATAACAAAAAGCACTTCACTTGAGGGTAATCTATGAAAAAGCGTGTTCTGGCTCTTTCCCTGATGCTGGGCTTAACCAGTGCTGCCAGCGTCTTCGCGGCAGTTCCGGGTTCAATCCGTATCGGCACAGATCCAACTTACCCACCGTTTGAGTCGAAAGACGCGCAAGGCAAGTTAGTGGGCTTCGATATCGACCTCGCTAACGAAATCTGTAAACGCATTCATACCCAATGTACCTACGTTGAAAGCGACTTTGATGCGCTGATCCCTTCCCTGAAAGCGAAGAAAATTGATGCCATCATCTCCTCACTTTCCATCACAGCAAAACGTCAGGAAGAGATCGCCTTCTCGGAAAAACTTTACGCCGCTAACGCGCGTTTAGTCGCACCAAAGGGATCGAAAATTCAGCCGACTATTGAGTCACTGAAAGGCAAAAACATCGGCCTGCTGCAGGGCACCACGCAGGAAACCTATGCCAATCAGAACTGGCGGCCAAAAGGGGTTAACGTCACCCCTTATGCTAACCAGGATCTGGTGTATCAGGATCTGAACGCCGGTCGTATTGATGCAGCCTTCCAGGATGAAGTGCAGGCCAGCGAAGGTTTCCTGAAACAGCCAGTCGGTAAAAACTACGCTTTCGCGGGTCCTTCGGTGAAGGATGACAAAATCTTTGGCGTCGGAACCGGGATGGGACTGCGTAAAGATGACAGCGAACTGAAAGCCGCCATCGACAAAGCCTTTGCTGACATGCGTAAAGATGGCACCTACGACAAGATTGCGAAGAAATACTTCGATTTCAATGTGTACGGCGACTAACCATCCTGTCGCTTTACCCTCTGTGTCCGTTTTACCGGGACTGAGCCGGTTCTGCCTGGTGCAGAAACCGGAGCCGACCCGCTACTGGCGGATGGCATCTGCAACGGAGAGGTAAAGCTAAACTGCCCGTCTCGCTGGCGGGCAGCGTTTCGTTTTCACCCCACGACAGGACCCTCTCAATGCTGTATGGCTATTCTGATGTAATTCTTCGGGGCACGCTGGTGACGCTGGAGCTGGCGCTCACTTCCGTCGTGCTGGCAGTGCTGCTGGGCCTGATTGGTGCAGGCGCGAAACTGTCGCGCAGCCGGCCACTGGCGATGATTTTTGAAGGCTACACCACGCTGATTCGTGGCGTGCCAGACCTCGTACTGATGCTGCTGATCTTCTACGGTCTGCAGATTGTCCTCAACCAGGTGACCGACGCACTGGGCATGGCGCAGTTTGATATCGACCCGATGGTCGCCGGTATCATCACGCTCGGCTTTATTTATGGTGCCTATTTCACCGAAACATTCCGCGGCGCCTTTATGGCGGTGCCAAAAGGGCAGATTGAAGCGGCCACTGCGTTTGGCTTTACCGGCGCGCAGGTGTTCCGCCGCATTCTGTTTCCGGCCATGATGCGCTATGCGCTGCCGGGCATCGGAAATAACTGGCAGGTGATCCTGAAAGCCACCGCGCTGGTTTCGCTGCTGGGACTGGAAGATGTGGTGAAGGCGACGCAGCTGGCGGGGAAAAGTACCTGGCAGCCGTTCTACTTCGCCATCGTCGCCGGTGTGATCTATCTGGTGTTTACCACGCTGTCGAACGGCGTGCTGTGGTGGCTGAACCGTCGCTATACGGTCGGAGTGAAGAGGGCGAGTTATGATTGAGATTATTCAGGAATACTGGAAATCGCTGCTCTGGACGGACGGTTACCGTTTTACCGGTGTGGCGATCACCCTTTGGCTGTTAATTCTCTCAGTCACCATTGGCGGCTGTCTGGCCATTCTGCTGGCGATAGCCCGGGTTTCGCCAAACCGGTTTATCAGCTTTCCGGTCTGGCTCTTTACCTACGTATTTCGCGGCACGCCGCTCTATGTGCAGCTGCTGGTCTTCTACTCCGGCATGTATACGCTGGAAATTGTCAAAGGCACAGAATTGCTGAACGCCTTTTTCCGCAGCGGCCTGAACTGTACGCTGCTCGCCTTTACCCTGAATACCTGCGCTTACACCACGGAAATCTTTGCGGGTGCGATTCGCTCGGTACCCCACGGTGAGATTGAGGCAGCGCGGGCTTACGGCTTCTCCACCTTCAAACTCTATCGCTGCATTATCCTGCCTTCCGCGCTGCGTACGGCTCTGCCGGTCTACAGCAACGAGGTGATTCTGATGCTGCACTCCACGGCATTAGCCTTCACCGCCACGGTGCCGGATCTGCTGAAAGTGGCACGAGATATTAACTCAGCAACTTATCAGCCGTTTACCGCCTTTGGTCTGGCAGCAGTGTTGTACCTGATTATCTCTTACGTGTTGATCAGCCTGTTCCGCCTGGCGGAACGTCGCTGGCTGGCCCACGTGAAACCCTCTTCATCGCATTGAGTAGAACTATGGCTGACAATAAATTAAGCGTCACCGAATTGCATAAACGTTACGGTGAACATGAAGTGCTGAAAGGGGTCTCGTTAACTGCGAAAGCGGGCGATGTGATCAGTATCATTGGATCGTCCGGTTCAGGGAAAAGTACCTTTTTACGCTGCATCAACTTCCTCGAAAAACCGAGTGAAGGCACCATCGTGGTCAATAACCAACACATCACGCTGGTCCGTGACAAAGATGGTCAGCTGAAAGTCGCTGACAAAGAGCAGTTGCGCGCATTGCGCACCAGCCTGACGATGGTGTTCCAGCATTTCAATCTCTGGAGCCACATGACGGTGCTGGAAAACGTCATGGAAGCGCCGATTCAGGTGCTGGGGCTGAGCAAAGCGGAGGCACGTGAGCGGGCCATCCGCTACCTCGATAAAGTGGGCATTGATGCGCGGGCGCAGGCGAAGTATCCGGTGCACCTCTCCGGGGGTCAGCAGCAGCGTGTGTCGATTGCGCGCGCACTGGCGATGGAGCCGGAGGTGTTGCTGTTTGATGAGCCGACCTCGGCGCTGGATCCGGAACTGGTCGGTGAAGTGCTGCGCATCATGCAAAAGCTGGCGGAAGAAGGCAAAACGATGGTGGTGGTAACGCATGAGATGGAGTTTGCCCGTCACGTCTCAAATCACGTGATTTTCCTGCATCAGGGTAAAATCGAAGAGCAGGGGCCACCTTCGGAGGTGTTCGGCAGCCCGAAAAGCCCGCGTTTACAGCAGTTCCTCAAGGGATCGCTGAAATAATCCAGCGCCCGCGTCTGACAGGCGCGGGCGTCAGGTTAATGCTTCACCACATCCTGCAACGCCTGTTGCAGATCGTACCAGCGGAAGCTGAAACCCGAGGCTTCCAGCCGCTTTGGCAGCACATGCTGTCCTCCCAGCACCAGCACCGACGATTCGCCCATCATCAGTTTAATGGCGCTGGCTGGCGTGCGCATAAAGGCCGGGCGGTGCATAACCTGGCCCAGCGTGGCGGCAAACTGCTCATTGCGCACGGCGTAAGGCGCGACCATATTGAACGGACCACGCAGATCATCATGATCCAGCAGCCAGATAATGGCGTTAAGCATGTCATCAAGGTGGATCCACGGCATATATTGCTTGCCGCTGCCGATAGGCCCGCCGATGCCGAGCTTAAAGGGCAACTTCATTTTGCTGAGTGCGCCACCTTCGGGGGCCAGCACCACGCCGGTCCGCAGCAGGCAGACGCGGGTGCGCTCACTTTCTGCTGCAAGCGCCAGCTGCTCCCAGCGGGCGCAGAGCTGATGCGTAAACTCATCCTGCCCCTGATCCTCTTCAGTCAGCACCAGATCGCCGGTATTGCCATAAAAGCCGGTTGCCGAACCTGAGATCAATACTGAGGGCGGCGTAGCGCTGGCGTTGATCAGTGAGGCGATCTGCTCAGTGATCTGCCAGCGGCTTTCGCACAGCTGCTGTTTATGCGGCTCCGTCCAGCGCTTGTCGGCGATAGGTTCTCCCGCCAGATTAATCACCGCATCGATGTTATCCAGATTCGACTGTTGCGCCAAACCTGACCAGAGTGCGACGTTCTCGCCCAGTTTTTCACGCGCGCTGACCACATCACGTGTCACCACGCTAATCTGATGCCCCAGCTGCTGCAGGCGCGGGATCAGGTGACGGCCAATCAGTCCCGTGCCACCGGTAATTAGAATGTGCATGTTGCGGCTCCCTTGATGTTTTTGTTATTTGCACTTTTCAGCATAGAAGAGTCGAGCCATTCCAGAGTGAGTCGCGTCGCGCTTTCTGCTTCCGGTGGCAGAGATCGGAGCAGCTCAGCGTTGCCTTCGCAAAAAAAAATCGGTAAACATGATGCAACCCTGACAGCCAATTGAGGTAACCGATGAATTATCCGTCCATCACCCTGTGGTCAGATTCATCATTTTTCAGTCCTTACGCTATGTCTGCCTATGTTGCTCTTACCGAAAAAGGGATCCCTTTCCAGCTGAAACGTGTCGATTTGTCGCAGAATCAGCAATACGCCGCAGCATACCGCGAGCTGTCGCTGACCTGCCGCGTGCCGACTCTCCAGATTGATGACTTCCTGTTAAGCGAATCCTCGGCGATTACCGAATATCTCGAAGAGCGTTTTCCGGCACCCGAATTTGAGCGCCTCTATCCGCGCGACCGGGAAAAGCGCGCCCGTGCCCGTGAGATTCAGGCCTGGCTGCGCAGTGACTTCCTGTGGATCCGTCAGGAGCGTCCCACAGAAGTGCTGTTTGCCGGTGAACGTTTTGCGCCACTGACTGCGTCAGCGCAGCAGGCGGTGGATAAACTGGTTACCGCTGTCGATCGTCTGCTGCCTGAGGGGCAACAGAACCTGTTTGGTGAGTGGTCCATTGCGGATACCGATCTGGCTGTAATGCTTAACCGGCTGGTGTTACATGGCGATCCTTTGCCCGTCCGTCTGCGGCATTATGCTGAGTTTCAGTGGCAGCGAGCCTCGGTACAACTATGGTTAGCAGAAAGTGGTAAAAATCGGTAACAGCCAGGGCTTGCTCAGGCTGTCGGAAGTGATTACCTTACGCCACATAAAAATAACGACGTGGCAAACTGCGTACATAACTGTACGCCAAACAGGAAAGGGTTACTGATGGTGGATCAAACTGCGGGTGACGGCATCGAGTGGGTCGATATCGTAAACGAAGAGAATGAAGTCGTTGCTCAGGCGACACGTGCGCAGATGCGTGCTCAGTGCCTGCGTCACCGCGCTACCTATATTGTGGTTCATGACGGTATGGGTAAGATTCTGGTACAGCGTCGCACCGAGATAAAAGATTTTATGCCGGGCAAACTGGACGCAACCGCGGGCGGCGTGGTGCAGAGCGGTGAAGATATGCTGGAGTCTGCGCGACGTGAAGCAGAAGAGGAGTTAGGGATTGCCGCGGTGCCGTTTGCTGAACATGGCAAATTCTACTTCGAAGATCAGCACTGTCGTGTCTGGGGCGGTCTGTTCAGTTGTGTATCACACGGGCCATTCGCCATGCAGGAATCGGAAGTCGATGAGATTATCTGGATGACGCCCGATGAGATTACCGCACGTTGTGATGAGTTCACCGACGATTCGCTGAAAGCGCTCTCCCTGTGGATGAGCCGCAACGGCGATAACCGGGCCTGAAAACAGGCATTTTACTTCAGGTTATTCATCCGCATCAGACAGAGCCGCTTTGTTACCGGCGAAAAAAAGGCATGCTCTGGGGCATGCCTTTTTCGTTATGACCAGCCGCTTAGCCTTCAGCCTGCTGGGACTGAATCGCCGTCAGGGCGATGGTATAAACGATGTCATCCACCAGCGCACCGCGAGACAGGTCGTTGACCGGCTTACGCATACCCTGCAGCATCGGTCCGATGGAGATCAGATCGGCTGAACGCTGTACCGCTTTGTAGGTGGTGTTACCGGTGTTGAGATCCGGGAAGATAAACACAGTAGCGCGGCCGGCAACCTGAGAATTCGGCGCTTTGGATTTCGCCACATCTTCCATGATCGCGGCGTCATACTGCAGCGGACCATCGATCACCAGATCTGGCCGTTTCTCCTGCGCAATGCGCGTTGCTTCACGCACTTTCTCAACGTCGCTGCCCGCACCTGACGTGCCGGTAGAGTAGGAGATCATCGCAACGCGCGGATCGATACCAAAGGCGCTGGCAGAATCGGCTGACTGGATAGCGATCTCAGCCAGCTGCTCCGCGGTCGGATCCGGGTTAATTGCGCAGTCACCGTAAACCAGCACCTGCTCCGGCAGCAGCATAAAGAACACCGAGGAAACCAGTGAGCTGTTAGGCGCGGTTTTGATCAGCTGCAGCGGCGGACGAATGGTATTGGCCGTGGTGTGAACTGCACCTGACACCAGGCCATCCACTTCGCCGCTCTCCAGCATCATAGTGCCGAGTACCACGTTATCTTCCAGTTGCTCCTGAGCAACCACCTCGGTCATGCCTTTGCTCTTACGCAGCTCAACCAGACGCGGCACGTAGTTTTCACGAACCTGTTCCGGGTCAACAATCTCAACGCCTTTGCCCAGTTCAACACCCTGAGCCGCAGCGACACGCTGAATCTCCTCCGGGTTGCCTAACAGTACGCAGGTCGCGATACCGCGCTCGGCACAGATAGCGGCCGCTTTAACCGTACGCGGCTCATCGCCCTCTGGCAGTACCACGCGTTTGCCCGCTTTACGTGCCAGCTCGGTAAGCTGATAGCGGAAGGCAGGTGGTGACAGGCGACGGCTGCGCTCAGATGTGGCGGTCAGTGACTCAATCCACTCTGCATTAATGTAGCTGGCGACATATTCCTGCACTTTCTCGATGCGCTGCGTGTCATCAGCAGGCACTTCAAGATTAAAGCTCTGCAGGCTCAGTGAGGTCTGCCAGGTATTGGTTTTCACCATAAACACCGGCAGGCCGGTCTGGAAGGCACGATCGCAGAGACGGGCAATGCGATCGTCAATCTCGTAGTTACCGGTCAGCAGGATTGCGCCAATCTCGATGCCGTTCATCGCAGCCAGACAGGCGGCGACCAGCACATCCGGACGGTCAGCCGAAGTCACCAGCAGTGAGCCAGGACGGAAATGCTCCAGCATGTGCGGGATACTGCGGGCGCAGAAGGTAACGGATTTAACCCGGCGGGTCTGAATCTCACCTTCGTTAATGATGCGTGCATCCAGGTGGCGGCACATATCGATCGCGCGGGTGGCAATCAGATCAAAGCTCCACGGCACGCAGCCCAGCACGGGCAGCGGGCTGTCTGAGAAGAGCTGCTTAGGATCAATGTTGGCGATGCTGGCTTTTGAGGAATCATCAAAGATTTCTGACAGGTCAGGGCGGGTACGTCCCTGATCGTCGACCGGCGCGTTGAGTTTGTTGATGATCACGCCAGTGATGTTTTTGTTCTTCTGACCGCCGAAGCTGCTTTGCGTCAGCTCAATGCGCTCTTTCAGCTGCGCCGGAGAGTCATTGCCCAGCGCCATCACGAAGACGATTTCCGCGTTCAGGGTTTTGGCGATTTCATAGTTCAGCGCGTTGGCAAACTGATGCTTACGGGTTGGCACCAGACCTTCAACCAGCACCACTTCCGCATCCTGGGTGTTGGCATGGTAACGGGAGATGATCTCTTCCATCAGTACATCCTGCTGGTTGGAACCCAGCAGTGACTCAACACGTGACATCTGCAGCGGTTCTGCGGCAGGAATCGAGGAGTTCTTACGGATGATGGTAGTGGTTTGATCCGGGGTATCGCCGCCAGCACGTGGCTGAGCAATCGGCTTAAAGACGCTAAGGCGAACACCTTTGCGTTCCATGGCGCGGATAACGCCAAGGCTGACGCTGGTCAGGCCGACGCTGGTGCCGGTCGGAATGAGCATAATTGTACGTGACACGTTTGAACCTCTCAGTAATGGCAGGGTGTCAGAAACAACTCCGTCAGCCTGAGCTGACGGAGAGAAGTGTTTTACGCAGTCAGACGCGCGGCGTCCTGGGCGATGACCAGCTCTTCGTTGGTCGGAATCACCAGCGCCGGGCGGGTGCCTTCTTTATTGATGTAGCCTGATTTGCCGAAACGGGCTGCCAGGTTGCGCTCGTGGTCGACGTCGAAGCCCAGCAGTGCCAGTTTTTTCAGTGAAAGTTCACGGACCATCGCGGCGTTTTCACCGATGCCGCCAGTGAACACGACGGCGTCAAGACGGCCATCCATCAGCGCGGTGTAGCTGCCGATATATTTCGCCAGGCGATGACAGAAGACATCCATTGCGCGCTTCGCATCTTCTTTGGTGGTGTAGTTGTCTTCTACGTAGCGGCAGTCGCTGGTAACTTCGGTCAGCCCTAACAGGCCAGACTCTTTGGTCAGCAGTTTATTGATGGCGTCAACGCTCATACCCAGCGTATCGTGCAGGAAGAAGATGATGGCCGGATCGATGTCGCCACTGCGGGTTCCCATCACCAGACCTTCCAGCGGAGTCAGACCCATAGAGGTGTCTACGCACTCGCCGTTACGAATAGCAGAAACTGAACCACCATTACCCAGGTGACAGGTGATAATGTTCAGTGACTCAAGCGGCTTGTTAAGCATTTTAGCGGCTTCGTGAGTCACATAGAAATGGCTGGTGCCATGCGCGCCATAGCGACGAACGCCATGCTCTTTATATAATTTGTACGGCAGCGCATAGAGGTAAGACTCTTCCGGCATTGTCTGATGGAAAGCCGTGTCGAATACCGCGACATTCTTATCTGACAGGTGCGGGAAGTTTTTCATCGCTTCATCAATACCGATCAGATGAGCCGGGTTGTGCAGCGGTGCAAAAGAAGAGGCGTCCTTGATGCCCTGTACCACGTCTTTAGTAATGATGACTGACTGACTCAGCTTCTCGCCGCCATGAACGATACGATGGCCGATTGCAGCAATTTGTGCCGAAAGCTCAGGTTTTTGTGCCAGAATGGTTTTAACAATGAAGTTCAGCGCTTCGCTATGCGCTGCGCCAGCACCCAGAGGCGCTTCCTGTTTTTCGCCTTCCAGCTTCCATTTGATACGAGCCTCAGGAAGGTGGAAACATTCCGCAAGGCCTGACAGGAATTCTTCACCGCTGGCAGGGTTGAGAATGGCAAACTTCAGGGAAGAGCTGCCACAGTTCAGAACCAGAACTAACTTACTCGACATGGAAGTACCTATTTTTTGAGAATGGCTAAATAAAACGCAATCAGACTAACAGCGTAGCCCATGAAAGCTGGTAGATTAATGACAAACATCATGCGGTAGACAGAAATCTGTATTTCCGCAAAAAATTTCAGCAATCTTACGCGAAAATTTGAAGATTGCCTTGTCGAAATATGGCTCAGGCCTCTTCCCAACGGCGCATCCCGCGTGCGGAAAGGTGTTAAAACGGCGTCAGAATAGCTGGAGTCATCTTTAAAGACAAAAATAATTGAAGGATGTTACGTAAAGTTGTGTGGTTATAACTATTTTTTAATCTTTGCAGTATTAGTTGAGGTGAGCCATGGCGAATGAATCTGGCAGTACCAGTTGGTTTCGGATGTTTCAGCGCGGCCAGCACTATATGAAAACCTGGCCTGCTGATAAGCGCCTGGCCCCGGTGTTCCCGGAAAACCGCGTTTCATCAGCAACGCGTTTCGCCATTCGCTTTATGCCACCACTGGCCATTTTTACCCTGACCTGGCAGATCGCGATGGGCGGTCAGTTGGGGCCTGCCGTGGCGACGGCGCTGTTTGCCTGCAGCCTGCCGATGCAGGGATTGTGGTGGCTGGGCAAGCGTTCAGTCACGCCGCTGCCGCCGACGCTGCTTAACTGGTTTCATGAAGTGCGTGCCCGGCTGGAAGAAGCGGGGCAGGCGATAGCGCCGGTTGAAGGCAAGCCGACCTATCAGGCGTTGGCCGATCTGCTTAAGCGGGCGTTTAAACAACTCGACCGCACCTTCCTGGACGATCTCTGACTCCTCCCGGGCTGGCGGTAAAATAATTACCGCTAACCTGCGGCCAAATCAAAGAAAGGCGATACGGTGATTTCCGTGTCGTTAACGCTGTGCAATCATTTCTCCATTGTCGATTAAGTGAGCGGTCTCTGACCGGGAGTGAATGATGGAAATGACCCATGCGCAGCGTCTGATTCTTACCAACCAGTACAAAATCATGGCCATGCTTGAGCCGGAAAATGCAGAACGTTTTCGCCGTTACCAGACCATTATCGAACGCGGTTATGCGCTGCAGATGCGCGAGCTGGATAAAGAGTTTGGCGAACTGAGTGAAGCGATCTGCCGGACCGTGATCGATATAATGGAAATGCATCATGCGCTCCACGTCTCCTGGTCGAACCTGAAGGATAAAGGTCAGCTGGAAGAGCGCCGTCTCGCCTTTCTGGGCTTTGATGCAGCAACGGAAGCACGCCTGCTGGGTTACGTCCGTTTTATGGTCAATACAGAAGGGCGTTATACCCACTTTGATTCCGGTACCCACGGTTTTAACGCGCAGACCCCGATGTGGGAAAAGTATCAACGCATGTTAGCTTTGTGGCAGACTTGTCCGCGCCAGTACCATTTAAGTGCAAACGAAATTGCGCAAGTGATTAATGCCTGATGAGGAGGAGCGCGTGACCTACAGAGGTTTTCTATTTGATTTAGACGGCACGCTGGTGGACTCACTGCCAGCGGTTGAACGAGCCTGGAGCCAGTGGGGTGCCCGTCATGGTATCGACGCTGATGAGATCCTGGATTTCATCCATGGCAAACAGGCGATTACCTCTCTGCGTCATTTCATGGCAGGCCAGTCGGAAGAGGCTATTCAGGCGGAGTTTGTCGCGCTGGAGCAGGCTGAAGCGGCAGACACCGACGGTGTGCAGGCGCTGCCAGGCGCCCATGCGCTGCTGAACCGGCTGAACGAGCTGCAGATTCCCTGGGCGATCGTCACTTCAGGCTCGGTGCCGGTTGCTCATGCCCGGCACAAAGCCGCAGGATTACCGAAGCCCGCCGTCTTCATTACCGCTGAGCAGGTCGCTAAAGGCAAACCTGAGCCCGATCCTTACCTGCTTGGTGCAGAGAAGCTGGGATTAGCGGCGACGTCATGCGTGGTAGCAGAAGATGCACCCGCCGGTATTCTGTCCGGCCTGAACGCCGGCTGTGCGGTGATTGCTATTAATCCCCCAGCGGAAACGCCACGACTGGATGAGGTGGCGCTTAAGCTCGACTCACTGGCGTCTCTGATTATCACCCGCGAGTCTGATGGCAGCTTTACCTTCAGCCAGCAGGCTTAAAGATCCGCCCGGCGGCCATGCCGTCGGGTTTACAGTGGCGTATCCTGCGAAATTTCATCCAGCGACAGGCTGAAGCTTGGAATAAACACCTCAACGAAGTAATCCATCTCTGGCGAACGCCGCTGTGCCAGGGTCTTTTCCAGCCGCGCTTTGGCCAGCAGAAATTCGTTATTGCCGGCACACAGCTCCTCAAGACATTTTACATAGGCACAGAGCGCATCTGCCTGTTTCACCACGGCCTGCTCCTCTTCGCTATGCAGATGCTCGTCGATCAGCGGGCGATAGATCGCCTGAAACTCTTCCGGCAGCATCTCAATCAGTTTCTGCTGGGCAATCTTCTCGATTTTCTTATATTCGTGGGCAATCTGTGCGTTGTAATACTTAACCGGAGTGGGTAAATCGCCGGTGAGCACTTCGCTGGCGTCATGATAAAGCGCCAGCATGGCGATGCGGTCGGCGTTAAGCGAACCACTGAATTTAAGGTTTTTGATGACGGCCAGCGCGTGCGCCACCATGGCGACCTGCAGACTGTGTTCAGAAACATTCTCGGTACGCACATTGCGCATCAGTGGCCAGCGGTTGATCAGCTTAAGACGGGAGAGGTGAGCAAAGAAGTGGCTTTGTGTCATGAGCGTTCCTGTTAGCAGGCAGGGGAGAGACAGGCTCTCCCCAAATAGCGTCAGTATACGCGGGCGTGATTACTGGCGATAGCCTTGCAGGAAGCGACCAAATTTATTAATCGCCATCTCCAGATCATCCACACGAGGCAGCGTAACAATGCGCAGGTGATCGGGCCATGGCCAGTTGAACGCGCTACCCTGTACCAGCAGCACCTTCTCCTGAAGCAGAAAATCCAGCACCATTTTTTGATCGTCAAAAATATTGAATTTTTTGGCGTCAATTTTCGGGAACATGTAGAGCGCGCCCTGCGGCTTCACACAGCTGACGCCGGGAATATCGTTGATCAATTCCCAGGCACGCTGGCGCTGCTCATAAAGACGACCACCAGGCATGATAAATTCGCTGATGCTTTGGTAGCCGCCCAGCGCCGTCTGAATGGCATGCTGGGCCGGTACGTTGGCACACAGGCGCATAGACGCGAGCATCTCCAGCCCTTCAATATAGCCTTTCGCATGTTTCTTTGGCCCGTTCAGTACCATCCAGCCCTGACGGAAACCGGCTACACGATAGGTTTTAGAAAGGCCATTGAAGGTCACGGTCAGCAGATCAGGGGCCAGGGCTGCGATGCAGTGGTGCTGTGCCTCGTCGTAAAGGATCTTATCGTAGATCTCATCGGCAAAAATAATCAGGTTATGCTGACGCGCAATCTCAACCACCTCTAACAGCAGCTCTTTGCTGTAGACCGCGCCGGTCGGGTTATTCGGGTTGATAATCACGATACCGCGGGTACGCGGGGTGATCTTGCTGCGGATATCATCCAGGTCAGGGAACCAGCCTGCTGACTCATCACACAGATAGTGCACCGCTTTTCCGCTGGAAAGGGAAACCGCAGCCGTCCACAACGGATAGTCAGGCGCTGGCACCAGCATTTCGTCGCCGCTGTTCAGTAACGCCTGCATCGCCTGCACGATGAGCTCTGAAACGCCGTTGCCAATGTAGATATCTTCTACCGTGACATCACGCATGTCGCGCGCCTGATAGTGCTGCATGATCGCTTTTCGGGCGGAATAGAGACCCTTGGAGTCGCAATAGCCCTGAGCACTGGGAAGATTACGAATCACATCGACCAGAATCTCATCCGGTGCTTCGAAACCAAACGGCGCCGGATTGCCGATGTTCAGCTTAAGAACTTTATTGCCTTCTTCTTCGAGGCGCTTCGCCTCTTTCAGGACCGGGCCACGGATGTCATAACAGACGTTATCGAGTTTTCCGGATTTATCTATTTGAAAAGTCATTGTTACCGCCTTAACGGGCAGAATCCTTTTTGGCTGCCACTGAAATCGAACCAGCACAATGTACTCTCCTGTCGGTCACAAATGAAGGGTGCCGCCCCGTTTTGGCGGGTTCAACAACTATTTAGACGGTGAGTAGCGTAAAAAATATTTACTAAGGCGCGAGGTGGTTGATAAAACTAGAAATGATGCATATAGAAATATTTTAAACTATCTAAAGCGGGGCAGAGACAACATATGGCTTGGGTATTGTGAAATGAAATATGAACGTTATGGAAAGGACGCTTTTCTTTGCACCTGAAATATACACTCAGGTAAATAGTTAAAGGATATTTTATAAACGTTCACTTTGTGGACAATTTTATGACGCGTGCAACGACTACGCCTTAACACTGCTTAAGAGTGGCCTGTTTAAGGCCTTGTGATCGCCGGAAAAGTACCAAATGAAGAGGTGTTTCTGGCACGCTTTTATCAGGATTGTGAGCAGTACTTAACACTTCTTCACTAAATTTCGGAACACTGAAGGCTTAAAAAGTGATCAATAATGTGGCGTAAGGGTCCGGAAATGCCTTTAGCACAAAATTTACAGCGCTTTTCACAAAATCATTTCCATTTTGAAGTCAAAAATGATTAAGTATAATTTATTATTTAATGCACATAGCCGCTTCGTCTTGCTGGCCTGAAAAGTGCGATTTTTATCCCGCCCGATAATTTCTGGTGGGAATAAGACAACTACGCAGCTTCCTGCATTTGCGCACCCCAGCGCCATCGGTTCAGAAGTTGTATCTGTCTTGAGAGCACCGTGACCCTTTCAATTGAGTCAGCAGTGCCGGTTCCAGATGAATTTTTTTTGTGTCAGTCTTCACACAGGACTGTCATTAAGCACCATTACTGCTTATCACTTTGATAAGCTTGTAATAACACCAGGGTAGTAGTTCGTAAAAATCTTATAAGTGAAGAAAAAACATGACTAATGCAAATCGTCCGATACTCAATCTCGACCTCGATCTGCTGAGAACTTTCGTTGCCGTTGCGGATTTGAATACCTTTGCAGCGGCCGCTGCAGCGGTCTGCAGAACCCAGTCAGCAGTCAGTCAGCAGATGCAGCGTCTGGAACAATTGGTAGGTAAAGAGCTGTTTGCCAGACATGGACGTAATAAGCTGTTAACAGAGCACGGGATCCAGCTTTTAGGCTATGCCAGAAAAATCCTTCGTTTCAACGACGAAGCCTGCACTTCGCTGATGTACAGTAATATTCAGGGCGTGCTGACCATTGGTGCCTCTGATGACACCTCTGACACTATTCTGCCTTTCCTGTTAAACCGTGTAACCTCGGTTTATCCGAAACTGGCAATCGATGTTCGGGTTAAACGTAATCCGTTTATGATGGAAATGCTCAATCAGGGTGAAGTGGACCTGGTTGTGACGACCTCAAGCCCGGGTAACTTTACCTATCAGGTACTGCGTACTTCACCTACCTTGTGGTACTGCGCAGCGGATTATATCTTCCAGCGCGGCGAAGCTATTCCATTGGTGCTGCTGGATGAGCCAAGTCCTTACCGCGATATGGCGATTGATCATCTCAATGAAGCTGGCATACCGTGGCGTATCTCATACGTCGCTTCCACACTGGCTGCAGTACGCGCCGCGGTGAAAGCGGGACTGGGCGTGACAGCGCGTCCGGTAGAGATGATGAGCCCGGAACTGCGTGTTATGGGTGCGGCGGAAGGGCTGCC
This sequence comes from Pantoea sp. S62, assembly GCF_016658625.1. NCBI lineage: Bacteria > Pseudomonadati > Pseudomonadota > Gammaproteobacteria > Enterobacterales > Erwiniaceae > Pantoea > Pantoea sp. S62. The sequence continues at coordinate 84,103 of NZ_JACVVI010000016.1, forward strand.
GGTATTGCCGGATACGCAATATCTGCTGTGCCGCAATCCTGACAGCGATAATGAGCTGGCACTGGCTATCTTTAACGCCATGCAGTCCACCAACGACCCGTATAACCTGAGCAATAATCCAGACGGTACGCTGTTGCTGGATGACGAAGAGTAATTTCGCTAACGTGTTGTACTCAACACAGGCATAGTTGCCTTAACAAACGCTTATAAATAGGCCTCTCATTCCCTGAACAGAACGAGAGGCTTTTTTGTGTCTGCGCCTCGCCCGACTCTCCTCACCAGCTCTTCTCCCTGACGTTACCCTCCTGAATAATTTCATCCTGCAATGAACTGAAACGTAAAGACCGAAAAAACGAATCATTTGTTCTGGATCGCTGTTTCAAGTGGAGAAAATTAGCGCACAAAGGAAAGAAGTGTGTTCTGGATCAAGAAAATACCCCTGAGAAGGGGAAGGAAAACAGGATGATACCTGTCAAAATATGTTTGTTAAATGCACGATCCATGCATGTGAATACCCGCTACACTAAAATTAACCCTACAGACTGAAGCGATTTAGCTGGAAAGCGGGGCATCATTTGTTAATAATATGATGCAGGTGTGAAATAATGTTTGGATACTTTTGTCAAAGTTGACAAAAGGTTATAGAAAGGAGTAAAAAACCCCATAAAATGGCTGCTTATTACCTGATAACAGCAACATTTAAAAGGTTTTTACCCTTCCCTTGAATCGATGTGGTCAGTTTGCTGCGTGAAACGCGTGCAGGATGCCAGCGCCACTTTTGATGAGTAAGCAATGAGTATGTCAACTACCACCGAAATCATCGCTCAGCACTGGGCGTTTATCGTATTTATCGTTATTGCCTTTGGCCTGTGTGCTTTCATGCTGACCGGAGGATGGCTGCTTGGCGGCAGAGCGCGCGCCCGCTACAAAGATACGCCATTCGAATCGGGCATCGAATCCGTTGGTGATACCCATATCCGCCTGTCGGCGAAATTTTATCTGGTTGCGATGTTTTTCGTCATTTTCGACGTCGAAGCCCTCTTTTTATACGCATGGGCGACTTCAATCCGCGAAAGTGGTTGGATCGGCTTTGTGGAAGCCGCAATTTTCATTTTGGTGCTCCTGGCGGGGCTGGTCTATCTGGTACGCATTGGCGCACTGGACTGGGCGCCAGCTCGTCGTCGCGTGGTGGTGAAAACCACTACGGTCAGCCACACCAATCCTCATAAGCAGTAAAAGAGAGGCAATAAGATGGACTATACGCTCACCCGCATAGACCCGAACGGTGGTGAGAACGACCGTTATCCTCTGCAAAAGCAGGAAATCGTCAGCGATCCGCTGGAGCAGCACGTTCATCGCAGCGTTTATATGGGCAAACTCGAAAATGCCCTGCATGACATGGTGAACTGGGGACGTAAAAACTCCCTCTGGCCCTACAACTTCGGCTTGTCCTGTTGTTACGTAGAGATGACAACGTCGTTCACCGCGGTTCACGACGTGGCGCGTTTTGGTGCGGAAGTTATGCGCGCCTCGCCACGTCAGGCGGATTTCATGGTTATTGCCGGTACGCCGTTTACTAAAATGGCCCCGGTTATTCAGCGTTTGTACGATCAAATGCTGGAACCAAAATGGGTGATTTCCATGGGTGCCTGCGCCAACTCGGGCGGCATGTATGACATCTATTCGGTGGTGCAGGGCGTCGATAAATTCCTGCCGGTCGATGTTTACATTCCTGGCTGCCCGCCACGTCCTGAAGCCTACATGCAGGCACTGCTGCTGTTGCAGGAGTCGATCGGCAAAGAGCGCCGTCCGCTTTCGTGGGTTGTTGGCGACCAGGGCGTTTACCGCGCCAACATGCCTTCAGAGCGTGAAAGAAAACGCTCAGAGCGCATCGCAGTCACAAACCTGCGCAGCCCGGACGAAGTTTAAAACCGTATGGATGGAAAACCGCGCCTGCAGCAGAACATCACAATTTAATGCATGGCCCCATCCTGACGCCTTCATTTGAGTGCCTGAGACCAGGCCGGAATGGTGAGTAACGTATGACAGATTTGACCACGCAAGATCTCGCTCAGCCTCTATGGCAAACCCGTGATCACCTTGATGACCCGGTGATCGGCGAGTTGCGTAACCGTTTTGGGCCGGATGCCTTCACTGTACAGCCAACCCGCACCGGCATTCCGGTGGTCTGGGTTAAGCGTGAACAGATACTGGAAATTACCGAGTTCCTGCGTAAATTACCCAAGCCTTACGTCATGCTGTATGACCTGCATGGCGTGGATGAGCGTTTGCGTACCCACCGTGCAGGCCTGCCTGCGGCGGATTTTTCCGTTTTCTACCACCTGCTGTCGATTGAGCGTAACCGCGACATCATGCTTAAGGTGGCACTCTCTGAAAACGACATGCATCTGCCGACCATCACCCGTCTTTTCCCGAATGCCAACTGGTATGAGCGTGAAACCTGGGAGATGTTTGGTATTACCTTTGATGGCCACCCGCACCTGACCCGTATCATGATGCCGTCGACCTGGGAAGGCCATCCGCTGCGTAAGGATTACCCGGCGCGCGCCACCGAATTCGATCCTTTCACGCTGACTAAGCAGAAAGAAGATTTAGAGATGGAGGCGCTGACCTTTAAGCCCGAAGACTGGGGCATGAAGCGCAGTACTACCAACGAAGACTTCATGTTCCTCAACCTCGGGCCTAACCACCCGTCGGCGCACGGTGCATTCCGCATCATTCTGCAGCTGGATGGTGAAGAGATTGTCGACTGCGTGCCTGACATCGGTTATCACCATCGTGGTGCCGAAAAGATGGGTGAACGTCAGTCGTGGCACAGCTACATTCCTTACACAGACCGTATCGAATACCTCGGCGGTTGCGTAAACGAAATGCCGTACGTGCTGGCAGTGGAAAAACTGGCCGGTATCGTGGTGCCCGATCGCGTTAACGTGATCCGTGTCATGCTCTCTGAGCTGTTCCGCATCAACAGCCATCTGCTCTATATCTCCACCTTTATTCAGGACGTCGGTGCCATGACACCGGTGTTCTTTGCCTTTACCGATCGCCAGAAAATCTATGACGTAGTTGAAGCCATTACCGGTTTCCGTATGCATCCGGCCTGGTTCCGCATCGGTGGCGTCGCACACGACCTGCCGCGTGGCTGGGAACGTCTGCTGCGTGACTTCCTGGACTGGATGCCGAAGCGTCTGAAGGAATATGACAAAGCTGCACTGCGTAACACCGTGCTGATTGGTCGTTCTAAAGGCGTGGCTGCGTACAACATGGAAGAGGCGCTGGCGTGGGGCACGACCGGTGCCGGTCTGCGTGCAACGGGTCTCGACTTTGACGTGCGTAAATGGCGTCCCTATTCAGGCTACGAAAACTTCGATTTCGAAATCCCGGTCGGCGACGGCGTCAGCGATGCGTATAGCCGCGTTCAGCTGAAGATGGAAGAGATGTGGCAGTCGCTGCGTATTCTTGAGCAGTGTCTCAATAATATGCCAGAGGGGCCGTTTAAAGCGGATCACCCGCTGACCACGCCGCCACCGAAAGAGCGCACGCTGCAGCACATTGAAACGCTGATTACCCACTTCCTGCAGGTGTCCTGGGGACCGGTGATGCCAGCCAATGAATCGTTCCAGATGATTGAAGCGACGAAAGGGATCAACAGCTACTACCTGACCAGCGATGGCAGCACCATGAGCTACCGCACCCGCGTGCGTACGCCGAGCTTCCCGCATCTGCAGCAGATTCCTTCCGTAATCCGTGGCAGCCTGGTATCCGACCTGATCGTATATCTGGGTAGTATTGATTTTGTTATGTCAGACGTGGACCGCTAATTATGCACGATCAACACATTGCTATTAAAACGATCGACCCTAACGAGGTCTTCGTGCTGAGCGCGGAAGAGCATCACGCTATTGAGCACGAAAAACACCACTACGAAGATGCGCGTGCAGCCTCGATTGAAGCGCTGAAGATCGTGCAGAAACAGCGTGGCTGGGTGCCGGACGGCGCGATCAACGCGATCGCGGATGTGCTGGGTATCCCGGCAAGCGACGTTGAAGGTGTGGCGACGTTTTACAGCCAGATCTTCCGTCAGCCGGTTGGCCGTCATGTGATCCGTTACTGTGACAGCGTGGTCTGTCACATCACCGGTTATCAGGGCATCCAGTCCGCACTGGAGCAGCAGCTCAATATCAAACCGGGTCAGACCACGGCTGATGGCCGCTTTACGCTGCTGCCAACCTGCTGTCTGGGCAACTGCGACAAGGGCCCAACGATGATGGTGGATGAAGATACGCATGTGCATCTGACGCCGGAAGGCATTCCTTCTTTGCTGGAGCAGTATCAATGACAATTAAACAGATCATTCGTACTGCTGAAACCCATCCGCTGACCTGGCGGATGCGTGACGACAAGCAACCTGTCTGGCTTGATGAATACCGCAGCAAAAACGGCTATGCCGGTGCGGAAAAAGCGCTGAAAAGCATGTCACAGGATGAAATCGTCGCGGCAGTGAAAGATTCCGGCCTGAAAGGGCGTGGCGGTGCAGGCTTCTCTACCGGTCTGAAGTGGAGCCTGATGCCGAAAGATGAGTCGATGAACATCCGTTACCTGCTGTGTAACGCCGATGAGATGGAACCTGGCACCTATAAAGACCGCCTGCTGATGGAGCAGATGCCTCATCAACTGGTGGAAGGGATGCTGATCAGTGCCTTTGCACTGAAGGCTTACCGTGGCTATATCTTCTTACGTGGCGAATACATTGAAGCCGCGGTGCATCTGCGCCGTGCGATTGCTGAAGCGACGGAAGCGGGTTATCTCGGCAAAAATATTCTTGGCACCGGTTTCGACTTTGAGCTGATCGTCCACACCGGCGCAGGGCGTTATATCTGCGGCGAAGAGACGGCACTGATTAACTCACTGGAAGGCCGTCGTGCTAACCCGCGTTCCAAGCCGCCATTCCCGGCAAGTGCGGGCGCGTGGGGCAAACCGACCTGCGTGAACAACGTGGAAACCCTCTCCAACGTCCCGGCGATTCTGGCCAACGGCGTTGAGTGGTACAAAAACATCTCTAAAAGCGAAGATGCTGGTACCAAAATGATGGGCTTCTCAGGACGGGTTAAAAATCCTGGCGTCTGGGAGCTGCCATTCGGTATCACCGCGCGTGAAATCCTGGAAGATTATGCGGGCGGCATGCGTGACGGACTGAAGTTCAAAGCCTGGCAGCCGGGTGGGGCAGGGACCGACTTCCTGACCGACCAGCATCTGGATCTGCCGATGGAGTTTGCCAGCATCGGCAAAGCAGGCAGCCGTCTCGGCACCGCGCTGGCGATGGCGGTCGATCACGAAATCAATATGGTCTCGCTGGTGCGCAACCTGGAAGAGTTCTTTGCCCGTGAGTCGTGCGGCTGGTGTACGCCGTGTCGTGATGGCCTGCCGTGGAGCGTGAAAATTCTGCGTGCGCTGGAGCAGAAGCAGGGTCAGCCAGGGGACATCGAAACCTTACTGCAACTTTGCCGTCAGCTTGGCCCGGGTAAAACTTTCTGTGCGCATGCGCCGGGTGCGGTTGAGCCGCTACAGAGTGCGATTAAATATTTCCGTGAAGAGTTTGAAGCTGGCATGGCTCCGCAGGTGTTTGGCAATACCCGCGCCATTGGCGGGATCCAGCCAAACCTGCTGAAAGCGCGCTGGTAATTCGCCGCAGCACACGGAACAGGCCTGGTGCCGCCGCCCGGACAATGTCGTGCGTCGGGGCAAGAATATGATTAACGCTCGTCTCTGACGAGCCTTACGGAAGCATGTCACTATGGCTACAATTCATGTAGACGGTAAAGAGTATGATGTGAACGGAGCGGACAACCTGCTACAGGCATGTCTCTCTCTGGGCCTTGATATTCCTTACTTTTGCTGGCATCCGGCGCTGGGAAGCGTTGGGGCCTGCCGCCAGTGTGCGGTAAAGCAATTCCAGAATGCCGAAGATACCCGCGGCCGTCTTGTCATGTCCTGCATGACGCCGGCCTCTGACGGCACATTCATCTCCATCGATGATGGCGAAGCGAAAGAGTTCCGCGAAAGCGTGGTGGAGTGGCTGATGACCAACCACCCGCACGACTGCCCGGTGTGTGAAGAGGGCGGTAACTGTCACCTGCAGGATATGACAGTCATGACCGGCCATAGCTTCCGCCGCTATCGCTTCACTAAGCGTACCCACCGTAATCAGGATCTCGGCCCGTTCATCTCCCATGAGATGAACCGCTGTATCGCCTGTTACCGCTGCGTGCGTTACTACAAAGATTATGCCGATGGCAAAGATCTGGGTGTCTACGGCGCGCACGACAACGTCTACTTTGGTCGCCCGGAAGATGGCACGCTGGAGAGCGAATTCTCCGGCAACCTGGTTGAAATCTGCCCGACCGGCGTCTTCACCGACAAAACCCACTCCGAACGCTATAACCGTAAATGGGATATGCAGTTTGCGCCGAGCATCTGCCAGCAGTGCAGCGTTGGCTGTAACACCAGCCCGGGTGAACGTTATGGTGAGTTACGCCGTATCGAAAACCGTTATAACGGCACTGTAAACCACTATTTCCTGTGTGACCGTGGCCGCTTTGGCTATGGCTACGTGAACCGTAAAGATCGCCCTCGTCAGCCGATGCTGCTGCGCGGCAATGACTGGGTCACGCTGAACGCAGAGCAGGCGGTTAACGCTGGTGCAGATTTGCTGCGTCAGGCGAAGAAAGTGATCGGTATCGGCTCGCCGCGCGCCAGCATTGAAAGTAACTTCGCCCTGCGTGAACTGGTGGGTGCAGAGAACTTCTCAACCGGCATGCCAGCGGGCGAACAGGCCCGTCTTGAACTGATGCTCAACGTCCTGCGCGAGGGCGGTATCTATACGCCATCGCTGCGTGAAATTGAAAGCTACGACGCGGTGCTGGTGCTGGGTGAAGACCTGACACAGGTGGGCGCTCGCGTGGCGCTCTCGGTGCGTCAGGCAGTGAAAGGCAAAGCGCGTGATATGGCCGCTGCGCAGAAAGTCGCAGACTGGCAGATCGCCGCCATCATGAACATCGGTCAGAACGCCAAACATCCGCTGTTTGTTACCCACGTTGATGAAACCCGTCTGGATGATATCGCGGCATGGAGCTATCGTGCGCCGGTTGAAGATCAGGCGCGCCTCGGCTTCGCTATCGCCAGTGCACTGGATGAGTCTGCACCTGCGGTCACCGATTTCGACAGCAAACTCAGCGGGAAAATGGATGTTGTCGTTCAGGCGCTGGCTGGCGCGAAAAAGCCATTAATTATCTCCGGTACCCACTCAGGCAGCAGCGCAGTGATTGAAGCCGCGGCTAACGTGGCGAAAGCACTGAAGGCACGCGGTGCAGATGTCGGCATTACCCTGCTGGCAGGTCACGCGAACAGCATCGGCCTGGGCATGATTGGCGGCAATCCGCTGGAGCAGGCGCTGGAGCAGCTGAGCAACGGTGAAGCCGATGCGCTGGTGGTGCTGGAAAATGACCTTTATCGCCATGCGCCGAAAGCACTGGTAGATGCGGCACTGGCTCAGACCACTAACGTGATTGTGGTGGATCATCAGCGTACCGCAACGCTGGAAAAAGCGGGTCTGGTGCTTTCAACCGCCAGCTTCGCCGAAAGCGATGGTACCTCGATTAACCATGAAGGCCGCGCACAGCGCTTCTTCCAGGTTTACGACCCTGCCTATTACGATAACAACATTGTGATGCTGGAGAGCTGGCGCTGGCTGCACTCGCTGCACAGCACGCTGGAAAGTCGTCATGTGGACTGGACCCAGCTCGATCACGTGATCGATGCGGTGGTCACCCGTCTGCCACAGCTCGCGGGCATTAAAGAAGCCGCCCCGGACGCCAGCTTCCGCATCCGTGGTCAGAAACTGTCACGCTCTCCGATCCGTGCCAGTGGACGTACTGCCGCGCGCGCGAATATCAGCGTTCATGAACCGCGTCAGCCGCAGGACCAGGACACGATGTTCGCCTTCTCAATGGAAGGGAACAACCAGCCCTCTGCACCGCGCTCACAGATTCCGTTTGCCTGGGCACCAGGCTGGAACTCACCGCAGGCGTGGAACAAGTTCCAGGCAGAAGTGGGCGGCAAACTGCGTCATGGCGATCCGGGCGTGCGCCTGTTTGAAGCCAGCGCAGGTGAGTTACCCTGGTTCACTACTGTACCAAAAGCCTTTGTCAGTGATGCGCAGTGGCGCGTGGCACCTTTATATCGGCTGTTCGGCAGCGAAGAGATGTCACAGCGTTCACCGGTCTTCCAGCAGCGTATGGCTGAGCCTGCGCTGGTGATTAACCCGGAGGATGCGGCAAAACTGGGCGTCAACAATGGCGCGGCGGTGGAGTTCAGCTGTGCCGGTGAGACAGTGCGTCTGCCGGTCCGTTTCTCGGCGTCACTGCAGGCGGGACAGATTGGTCTGCCGCTGGGTATGCCGGGCGTTCCACCATTCCTGGCGAACGGTAAAATCGACACTCTGCAGGAGGCGGCGCAATGAGCTGGTTAACACCGGACGTTATCGACATTCTGCTGGCCATTGTTAAAGCCATCGTGATTCTGCTGGTGGTGGTGGCCTGCGGCGCGTTCATGAGCTTCGCCGAGCGTCGTCTGCTCGGCCTGTTCCAGAACCGTTATGGGCCAAACCGCGTAGGCTGGGGCGGCTCGCTGCAGCTGGTGGCGGACATGATCAAAATGTTCTTCAAAGAGGACTGGGTCCCGCCGTTTACCGACCGCTTTATCTTTACCCTTGCACCGGTTATCGCCTTTGTTTCACTGCTGCTGGCCTTTGCTATCGTGCCGGTTTCGCCCACCTGGATGGTAACAGACCTGAATATCGGTCTGCTGTTCTTCCTGATGATGGCGGGCCTTGCGGTCTACGCGGTGCTGTTTGCTGGCTGGTCGAGTAACAACAAATACTCGCTGCTAGGTGCGATGCGCGCCTCGGCGCAGACCCTGAGCTACGAAGTGTTCCTGGGTCTGTCGCTGATGGGTGTGGTAGCGCAGGCGGGCTCGTTCAATATGAACGATATCGTCAACAGCCAGACACATCTGTGGAACATCATTCCGCAGTTCTTCGGTTTTGTGACCTTCTGTATTGCGGGCGTGGCGGTGTGTCACCGTCATCCGTTTGACCAGCCAGAAGCGGAGCAGGAACTGGCGGACGGCTACCACATTGAATATGCCGGTATGAAGTTCGGCCTGTTCTTTGTCGGCGAATATGTGGCGATCACCACCGTTTCAGCGCTGATCGTAACGCTGTTCTTTGGTGGCTGGCATGGACCTTTCCTGCCGCCGTTCATCTGGTTCGCCCTGAAAACGGCGTTCTTTATGATGATGTTCATCCTGATCCGTGCTGCGCTTCCGCGTCCACGCTACGACCAGGTGTTGTCATTCGGCTGGAAAGTGTGTCTGCCGTTGACGCTGTTGAACCTGCTGGCGACTGCCGCAGTGATTCTCTACACAGCGCCGTAAGGGGTTAACAAATGACTTTGAAAGATATTGTCGTAGGTTTCGGCACGACAGTTCGCAGTATCTGGCTGATCGGGCTGCACGCCTTCGCCAAACGTGAAACGCAGATGTACCCGGAAGAGCCGGTTTATCTGCCACCGCGCTATCGTGGCCGTATCGTGTTAACCCGCGATCCGGACGGCCAGGAGCGTTGCGTTGCCTGTAACCTGTGTGCGGTTGCCTGTCCGGTTGGCTGTATTTCACTGCAGAAAGCTGAAACCAAAGATGGCCGCTGGTACCCGGAGTTCTTCCGCATCAACTTCTCACGCTGCATCTTCTGTGGCATGTGTGAGGAAGCCTGTCCGACCACGGCGATTCAGCTGACGCCCGATTTTGAACTGGGTGAGTTTAAGCGTCAGGATCTGGTGTATGAGAAGGACGATCTGCTGATTTCGGGGCCGGGTAAATATCCGGAGTACAACTTCTACCGCATGGCAGGTATGGCGATTGACGGTAAAGATAAGGGCGAAGCGGAAAACGAAGCGAAGCCTATCAACGTCAAAGGCTTATTACCTTAAGGAGCAAGGCATGGAATTTGCGTTTTATCTTTGCGGACTGGTGGCGGTGCTGACGACGTTGCGCGTCATTACCCACACTAATCCGGTACATGCGTTGCTGTACCTGATCGTTTCGCTGTTGTCGATTGCGGGCGTCTTCTTCTCGATGGGGGCCTATTTTGCCGGTGCCCTGGAGATCATCGTCTACGCCGGGGCCATCATGGTGCTGTTCGTCTTCGTGGTTATGATGCTGAACCTGGGCAAACAGACCGAGAAGCAGGAGCGCGAGTGGCTCAGTCCGTCGCTGTGGATTGGACCGGGCATCGTTTCATTACTGCTGCTGGTGGTAATGATCTACGCCATCCTGACAGCCAATGACCAGGGCATTGATGGCACCATCATCGACGCCAAAGCGGTCGGCATCAGCCTGTTTGGTCCTTACGTGCTGGCGGTTGAACTGGCTTCGATGCTGCTGCTGGCGGGTCTGGTCGTGGCGTTCCATATCGGTCGTGAAGAGCGTCAGGGCGAAGTCCTGAGTAACCGTAATGCTGACGCCGCTCAGGTGAAAAAGGAGAACGCATGATCCCGTTACAACATGGATTGATTCTTGCTGCCGTGCTGTTTGTCCTTGGACTGACGTCGCTGGTGATACGCCGCAATCTGCTGTTTATGCTCATCGGCCTTGAAATCATGATCAACGCCGCCGCTTTAGCTCTGGTGGTTGCCGGGAGCTACTGGGGTCAGGCCGATGGACAGGTGATGTATATCCTGGCTATCAGCCTGGCGGCAGCGGAAGCCAGTATTGGTCTGGCACTGCTGCTTCAGCTCTATCGTCGTCGTCAGACGCTGAACATTGATACTGTGAGCGAGATGCGCGGATGAATCTTCTCTATTTAACTGTCTTGTTTCCGCTGATCGGCTTTCTGCTGTTAGCGTTTTCCCGCGGTCGCTGGTCAGAGAACCTGTCGGCCACGGTGGGTATGGGATCGGTGGGTCTGGCAGCACTGACTACGGCAATGATCGGTTTCGACTTCTTCGCCAGTGGCCAGCAAGCTTACACCCAGGCACTCTGGACGTGGATGCATGTCGGCAATTTCGACATGAAGGTGAATCTGACGCTGGACGGCCTGTCGCTGACCATGCTGTCGGTCGTAACCGGTGTCGGCTTCTTCATTCATATGTTCGCCTCCTGGTACATGCGTGGAGAAGAGGGCTACTCCCGCTTCTTCGCCTACACCAACCTGTTTATCGCCAGCATGGTGGTTCTGGTGCTGGCCGATAACCTGATGCTGATGTATCTGGGCTGGGAAGGGGTAGGGCTCTGCTCTTATCTGCTGATCGGTTTCTACTACAGCAATCCGGAAAACGGTAAAGCGGCGATGAAAGCGTTCATCATTACCCGCGTGGGCGACGTCTTTCTGGCATTCGGTCTGTTCATTCTCTACAACGAGCTGGGCACGCTGAACTTCCGCGAGATGATGGAACTGGCTCCGGCGCACTTTGCTGCAGACAACCATATGCTGCAGTGGGCGACGCTGATGCTGCTGGGTGGCGCGGTCGGTAAATCGGCACAGCTGCCATTGCAGACCTGGCTGGCCGATGCGATGGCGGGTCCGACACCGGTTTCGGCGCTGATTCACGCCGCGACCATGGTGACGGCGGGTGTTTACCTGATTGCCCGCAGCCACGGTCTCTTCCTGCTGACGCCGGAAGTGCTGCATCTGGTTGGTATCATCGGGGCGGTTACCCTGGTGCTGGCGGGCTTTGCCGCGCTGGTGCAGACCGACATCAAACGCGTTCTCGCTTACTCTACCATGAGCCAGATTGGCTACATGTTCCTGGCGCTGGGCGTTCAGGCGTGGGATGCGGCGATTTTCCATCTGATGACGCACGCCTTCTTTAAAGCATTACTGTTCCTCTCCTCGGGTTCAGTGATTCTGGCCTGCCATCACGAGCAGAACATCTTCAAAATGGGTGGCTTGCGTAAGAGCATTCCGCTGGTCTACACCTGCTTCCTGGTCGGTGGCGCGGCGCTGGCGGCACTGCCGCTGATTACGGCGGGCTTCTACAGTAAAGATGAAATTCTGTTTGGTGCGCTGGCTAACGGCCACATTAATCTGATGGTAGCGGGTCTGGTCGGGGCGTTCCTGACCTCCATCTATACCTTCCGCATGATCTTCATCGTGTTCCATGGCGAAGAGAAAATTCATGCACACGCCGGTAAAGGCATTACCCATCATCTGCCGCTGATTGTGCTGCTGCTGCTCTCCACCTTTATTGGTGCGCTGATTACGCCACCGCTGGCGGGTGTACTGCCAGCCAATGAGTTCGGTGAAGCGGGCAAAGTGGGACTGGAAATCACCTCGGGCGTGGTCGCGATTGTCGGCATTCTGATCGCTGCCGCACTGTGGCTGGGCAAACGTGAGCTGGTAACCCGTATCGCAAACAGTGCACCGGGCCGCTTCTTCGGCACCTGGTGGTTTGCGGCATGGGGCTTCGACTGGCTCTACGATAAAGTGTTCGTCAAACCTTACCTGGGTATTGCGTGGCTGCTGAAGCGCGACCCACTGAATGGTCTGATGAACCTGCCTGCGCTGCTGTCACGCATTGCCAATAAAGGTCTGGTGGTCAGTGAAAATGGCTACCTGCGCTGGTACGTGGCGTCAATGAGTGTGGGTGCCGTGCTGGTGCTGGCTCTGCTGCTGGTAATTTAAAGATTGATGAGCGGGGCAGGTTAGTTAACCTGCCCATTGAGAATGTCAAAAATTGTCCTGAGCAAGGGCGTTATCGTCGCAGCCAGTTTGGTTACCGCCAGCGCGCAGCAACCGGAGCATACCGAGGTATGTGAGGATTGCGAGCACTGCCGGGAAGCAAAATGGCAAGTAAGATAGCCCGAACTAAGACAAAGAAAAGGGAAGTGTGCCGTGTTATTACCTTGGCTAATTATCATACCCTTCGTCGGCGGTCTGATCTGCTGGCTTACTGAGCGCCTTGGCGCGAAGGTGCCACGCTGGATCGCGCTGATCACCATGGGGCTGACGTTGGCGCTTTCACTGCAACTCTGGTTGCAGGGAGGCTATTCACTGACGCAGGCAGCGGGCATTCCGCAGTGGCAGTCAAGTTTCTCCGTTCCGTGGATCCCACGCTTCGGCATCAGCTTCCATTTAGCCATTGATGGCCTGTCGCTGCTGATGGTGGTGCTGACCGGCCTGCTGGGTCTGATGGCGGTGCTCTGTTCCTGGAATGAGATTTCAAAGTATCAGGGCTTCTTCCATCTGAACCTGATGTGGATCCTGGGCGGCGTGATCGGTGTGTTCCTCTCCATCGACCTTTTCCTGTTCTTCTTCTTCTGGGAAATGATGCTGGTGCCGATGTACTTCCTCATCGCGCTCTGGGGTCATAAAGCATCGGACGGTAAAACCCGTATCTCCGCCGCGACCAAATTCTTCATCTATACCCAGGCTTCGGGTCTGGTGATGCTGATTGCGATTCTGGGCCTGGTGTTTGTCCACTACAACGCGACCGGCGTCTGGACATTCAACTACGAACAGCTGCTGCAGACGCCAATGTCGAACGGTGTTGAATATCTGCTGATGCTGGGCTTCTTTATCGCCTTTGCGGTCAAGATGCCGGTGGTGCCATTGCACGGCTGGCTGCCGGATGCACACAGTCAGGCACCCACAGCCGGTTCTGTCGACCTGGCGGGTATCCTGCTGAAAACCGCGGCTTACGGCTTACTCCGTTTCAGCCTGCCGCTGTTCCCGAACGCGTCAGCCGAGTTTGCGCCAATCGCCATGTGGTTAGGCATCATCGGTATCTTCTACGGTGCGTGGATGGCCTTCTCGCAGACCGATATCAAACGTCTGATTGCCTATACCTCGATTTCGCACATGGGCTTTGTGCTGATTGCCATCTACACCGGCAGCCAGCTGGCGCTGCAGGGTGCGGTGATTCAGATGATTGCACACGGTCTGTCCGCTGCGGCACTCTTCATTCTGTGTGGTCAGCTGTATGAGCGTCTGCATACCCGTGATATGCGTCAGATGGGTGGCCTGTGGTCGCGCATCAAATGGATTCCGGGCCTGTCGCTGTTCTTTGCGGTTGCCAACCTCGGTATGCCGGGCACCGGTAACTTCGTCGGCGAATTTATGATTCTGACCGGCAGCTTCCAGGTGGTGCCGATGATTATTGTCATCGCAACCTTTGGTCTGGTGTTCGCCTCCGTCTACTCGCTGGTGATGATGCAGCGCGCTTACTACGGCGAAGCGAAATCGAAAGATCCGCTGCCAGGCATGTCACCGCGTGAGTTTATGACCATCGGTGTTCTGGTGGTGCTGCTGGTGCTGCTGGGCGTCTATCCACAGCCGATTCTGGATACTTCGCACGCTGCCATGAGCAATATTCAGCAGTGGTTTACCGCTTCAATTTCAACTACAAGGCCGTAATTCGCCATGACAATAACTCCTCACCAATTGATTGCGTTGCTACCGCTGTTAATCGTCGGATTGACGGTGGTGGTTGTGATGCTGTCCATTGCCTGGCGACGCAACCACTTCGTTAACGCCACGCTAACGGTAGTTGGCCTGAACCTGGCGCTGCTCTCGCTCTACTTTGTCGGTCAGGTCGGGGCAATGGATGTCACGCCGCTGCTGCGCGTCGATGGCTATTCGATGTTTTACACCGCGCTGGTGATGCTGGCGAGCCTGGCGACCTGTACCTTTGCCTATCCATGGCTGGCGGGTTACCCGGACAACAAAGATGAGTTCTACCTGCTGGTGCTGATTGCGGCGCTGGGTGGCATCGTGCTGGCCAGTGCTAACCATCTGGCTTCGCTGTTCATCGGCATTGAGCTGTTGTCGCTACCGCTGTTTGGTCTGATTGGTTACGCTTTCCGCCAGAAACGCTCGCTGGAAGCGGCGCTGAAATACACCATTCTTTCTGCGGCGGCCTCATCGTTCCTGCTGTTTGGCATTGCGCTGATCTACGCTGATTCCGGTAACCTGAGCTTCGTTGCGCTGGGTCAGAGCCTGACAGACAGCATGATCCACGAGCCACTGCTGCTGGTGGGTCTGGGCATGATGATTATCGGTCTGGGCTTCAAGCTGTCGCTGGTTCCGTTCCACCTCTGGACGCCCGATGTTTATCAGGGTGCGCCTGCACCGGTTTCAACCTTCCTGGCCACCGCCAGCAAGATTGCGATCTTCGGTGTCATCATGCGTCTGTTTATGTACGCACCAGTGACCGACAGCGAAGCGGTACGTACAGTGCTGGCCATGATCGCCTTCGTGTCGATTCTGTTCGGTAACCTGATGGCGATTTCGCAGAGCAACATCAAGCGTCTGCTGGGTTACTCCTCTATCGCCCACCTTGGTTATCTGCTGGTGGCGCTGATTGCGGTGAAAGATCATCAGCTGTCGCTGGAAACCTCAGGTGTTTATCTGGCCGGTTATCTGTTCAGCAGCCTGGGTGCCTTTGGTGTGGTGAGCCTGATGTCCAGCCCGTATCGTGGCCCGGATGCCGACTCACTCTACTCTTATCGTGGCCTGTTCTGGCATCGTCCTGTCCTGTCAGCGGTGATGACAGTGATGATGCTGTCGCTGGCGGGTATCCCGATGACGCTGGGCTTTATCGGTAAATTCTACGTTATCGCGTCAGGTGTCAGTGCTCACCTGTGGTGGCTGACCGGTGCCGTGGTCGCGGGCAGCGCGATTGGCCTCTACTACTATCTGCGCGTGACGGTCAGTCTTTACCTCAGCCCGCCGGAACTGCACACCCGTGACACCCCGGCTAACTGGGCATTTACCGCCGGTGGTGTGGTCGTGCTGATCTCCGCCATTCTGGTGCTGCTGTTAGGGGTTTACCCGCAGCCGCTGATCAGACTTGTGCAGATGGCTCAGCCGCTGATGTAAGCAGGTATCTGCAACTGATGAATCAGGCCTCCGGGCCTGATTTTTTTTTGCCTTTAAGACGAGGTAACCCTGCCGATGCTGGATGGCGGCACCGTTCTGATGTAGCGTGTTGTGATTAGCAAGGAGAGACCATGAACATTGACTGGCAGGATAAACACCATAGCGAACTCACCGCCCGGGAACTTTATGACTTACTGGCATTGCGCAGTGCCGTGTTCGTCGTGGAACAGCAGTGCGCGTATCAGGATGTGGATGGCAAAGATTTGCAGGCAGGAAACCGGCATCTGCTGGGGATAGCGGATGGCCAGTTGGTGGCCTATGCGCGACTTCTCTCGCCGGAAGATAAGACCAGCCCGGTAAAAATCGGACGGGTGATTGTGTCCGATCGGGTGCGTAGTGCGCGGCTGGGCAGCCGTCTGATGGAAAAGGCGATCAGCCGTTGTCAGCTGCACTGGCCGGGTCACGATCTGTTTCTCTCCGCTCAGGCACATCTGGAAAATTTTTACGGGCAGTATGGCTTTGTGGCGGCAGGGGAGAGCTACCTGGAAGATGGCATTCCGCATATTGATATGGTGAAAACTGCGCTATAAAAAAGGCGAGGCCTGAGCCTCGCCTGTTTCCATCAACCCACCGTCATCTGACGGTCATCGACATATTTGCGCTGATCCGGCGCAGGCGGGAAATACTGATAAAGCCACGTTTCACTCAGCGTCTCATCCTTGCTACGCAGGAACAGACGCATTTCCACCGGCTGAGTGGAATCACTGTTCGGATACCAGTCAAACAGAATGCGGTATCCCTTCAGCGGATCGACATACAGAATTTCAACCTGCTTCACGCTGCCGGATGAGACAGTAATCACCGGCTCAATGCCTTTCGGCGCGGCAGCCTGCAGATCACCACCAATAAAATCGATGGCGAAGCGACGGCACCAGGTTTCAGGGAAGTGCTCGCCAGGCGCCCAGCCTTCCGGGAAGCCACCGATACCGGTACGGGTGGCATCCACGCGTGCCAGACCGCTTCGCACTGGCGGCAGACCACTCCAGTAGAGTTTGTAGGAGAAGTTCAGCTCGCTGCCCGCTTTGACCGGTTCCGCCGGTTGCCAGAAGCAGACGATGTTATCCAGCGTTTCACCCGTGGTTGGGATCTCCATCAGGTTGATCGCGCCTTTGCCCCACTTGCCAACCGGCTCAACCCACAGGCTCGGACGTTTGTCATACCAGCCAATCACATCCTGATAATCTTTGAAGTCGTGATTCAGCTGCAGCAGGCCAAATCCACGTGGATTCTCATCTTCATAGGCGTTGAACTGCAGACGCTGCGGATTATTCAGCGGGCGGGCAATCCATTCGCCTTTACCGGTCCACATTGCCAGACGATCGGAATCGTGAATCTGTGGATGGTAAGTGTTGCACATGCGACGTTCGTTGGTGCCACAGCTAAACATGCTGGTCATTGGCGAGATGCCGATCTGACGGATCTCTTTACGGGCAAACAGGTGGTTTTCTACTTCCATCACCACGCGTTTCTCTTCGCAATGAATGATGAACTTATAAGCACCGGTAAGGCTGGCACCATCCAGCAGGGCGTAACAGGTGAAAGTGGTATCTTCCGCTTTTGGCGTTTCAAACCAGAAGGCGGTGAAGTCCGGGAACTCTTCCTGACCGTTGCTGAAAGTGTTAATCGCCACGCCACGCGCCGAGAGACCGTACTGGAAGGTATCGTCAACGGCACGGAAGTAGCTTGCGCCGAGGAAAGAGACGATGTCGCGACGGGCCAGCTCCGGCTTTTTAAAGGCGCGGAAACCGGCGAAGCCGAGGTCAGTTTTGCCCTCCAGCTGCTTTGTATCCACGTGGGCGTTGTTGTAGTTGAACAGCTCGGGGCGGAAATGAATTTCGCGCGCCTCGCGGCTTGCGCCGTCAACAGAGAACATACGGATGCGACGCTTAAAGCCCATACCAACATGGAAGAACTGCACATCCAGTTGACGGTCAGGCAGGTTATTCCACAGTGAGTGGTTAGCGTCATACTGAATTTCGTTGTACGCCTGCGGGGTCAGTGTAGCCAGCGTCTCCGGCAGTGCGCCTGGTGCACCGCCCCAGGGTTTTTTCGCCAGCGCGGCCGCGTTTTTCTTCAGTACGTCAAAATCGAAGCGTACGGCGGTTCCGTCAGCAATGCCATCTTCTGCCCATGCGGATTGCGCAAACAGCGTTGACAGGCCGGTCATGCCGCTGACGGCGGAGAAGGCCATTGACGCTTTCATAAACATTCTTCGATTCATGCCAGAGATCATTCCTTAGCTGTTCGAGGGTGTCGTGACTGTTGTGCCAAATGCACTTTTATGGCCCGATAATCACAGGCAACAGAGGGGTACGACAGTAGGGTTACTGGAAAATTCAGTCCCGACAAAATTTATCAGATTAATCAAAGAAGCGAAGCGAAATTCGGCGGTTGCCGTGGCGTCTTACACTTCTTTGCGCAGCGAAACGGTGCACCGCCTGAGTTGAGCAACTTTAGCAGATGAAAAATCAGGTGATTCCTGGATCAGGAAAACAGCAGAGCGCCAGATTATGACTATAGTTAATGAACTGCTTTGCAATTCACACGGAGGAAACGATGGTAAACCAGACAAATCAATTCGAAACGAACCTCGATGACGATATTGCGTTACTGACCGAAACGCTGGAAGAAGTGCTTAAGGCATCAGGCGATCCGGCCGATCAGAAGTACATTGAGCTCAAAAGCAAAGCCGAACAGGCGCTGAACGATGTGAAATCCCGTGTCAGCCAGGCGTCAGATAGCTATTACTATCGCGCTAAACAGGCGGCTTACCGCGCTGACGATTACGTGCATGAAAAACCGTGGCAGGGCGTCGGTATTGGCGCAACTGCCGGTCTGGTGCTCGGTCTGCTGCTGGCCCGTCGCTAATCGCGACCTGCTCATTCAGATGTAGCAGACAACTGCAGTGAAAAACGGCGGGGAAATCCCGCCGTTTTTGTTGACTTCTTACTGCCCTGAATTCACTCATCTGCGCCATTGAATCCCGCTCAACCCTCTGACATTTAAGCGCAACGTGCTGCCTTAGCCGCAACAATCACAATCGCTGGTCATGCCGATTGTGTTTCCCGGGTGGACTTCATACAGTGAAGCAAACGTGAAAAGGAGAATCCGACGTGATTAGAGTAGAGATGCTGTCAACCGGGGATGAGGTGCTGCATGGCCAAATCGTCGACACCAATGCAGCCTGGCTGGCGGATATGCTGTTCCAGCAGGGTTTGCCCATGACCAGTCGCACCACGGTAGGGGATTCACTCGAGTCGCTGATCGCTACGCTGCAGGCGCGCAGTCATGAGGCCGATGTGCTGATAGTCAATGGCGGTCTGGGGCCAACCAGTGATGATCTTAGTGCGCTGGCTGCGGCCCGCGCTAGTGGGGTTGAACTGGCGATGCAGCAGGAGTGGCTGGAGCAGATGGAAGCCTGGTTCGCCAGCCGTGGACGGGTGATGGCGGCCAGCAATCGCAAGCAGGCTGAAATCCCGGCCAATGCGGAGCTGATTGATAATCCGGTCGGAACCGCCTGTGGCTTTGCCCTGCAACTCAATCGCTGCTGGATGTTCTTCACGCCTGGCGTGCCGTCTGAATTTAAAGTGATGGTGGAGCAACAGATCATTCCGCGTCTGAAAACAAAATTCTCGCCGCCCGAACCGCCGGTTTGTCTGCGGCTGACCACCTTTGGTCGCGGTGAAAGTGATATAGCCGCCGAACTGGAGCCACTCGCCCTGCCGGAAGGGGTGGTGATGGGGTATCGCTCATCGATGCCAATCATTGAGATCAAACTGACCGGCCCGGCCAGCCAGCGGGTGGCGATGGAGCAGGTGTGGCAACAGGTGCGTCTGCTGCTGGCGGAGTGCACCATTTTTGAAGGCACCGAAGGTCTGCCGGCACTGCTGGCCCGCGAGCTGGAGCAGCGCGGTGAACAACTGGCGGTCAGCGAGCAATACACCGCCGGTCTGCTTTATTGGCAACTGGCGGCCGCCAGCGTGCCGTTGAGGGGCGCTGACATTCTGCCACCAAAGTCGGAGGGGCTGGAGCAGCAGGTGAGCCGCACCCGCGATCTTGCCGCGCAGCAGCAGGCAGCGCTGGCACTCTCTGTTGGTAGCCTTGAACAGGAAGAGATTTCGGTAGCGTTGCATACGCCAGAGGGCAGTTTTGGTCAGCGCGTGAAGTTCAGCACCGGTCGCTATAACCTTGAAACGCGGCAGAAGGTGGTGGCGATGATGGCGATGAACATGCTGCGTCGCTGGTTGCACGGCAGTGAAGTCAGCACCGGTCACGGCTGGATTGATGTGGTTGAAACTGTCAGACAGTAATGTCAGTGAAAATAAAACGGGCGCCTGAGGCGCCCGTTTTACTTCAGGATGCTGACCAGTTTAGCCTTGGTGGCTTTCAGACCGAGCCTGCGAAGGGAACACGGTCAGATCGGAAAGACGCAAAACCCGTCATCCCTGACCTGCTCTACCCACGCCATCCATGGCGTGGGACGCTTTCCTCTTCTGACCGTGTTCCCTGCGCTTCTGGCTAATCAATTGCTGTCAGGTTCACCCGCATTTGACCTGGGCAGCAATCTGACGAACGCCGCCTCAGTTATAACTCAAGCTCAATCTCGCCTTTAGCTTTGCAGCAGCAGGGCAGGATCTCATCCTGCTGCACAAAGGCCAGCGGCCGCTGTGGATAATGCACTTCGCCTTTCAGCAGCCGCATCCGGCAGGAGCCACAGTAGCCTTCGCGGCACTGAAACTCCACGCAGAGATTGTTGGCTTCCAGCAGCGTCAGCAGGTTGGTGTGCTCGTCTGTGCATTCCAGTCGGGTGCCGGAAGTGCGCAGAATAACAACGTCACGGCTCATGATTAAAGCTGGAAGTCGTCGAAGTCGTTAGCGCCTACTTCAGAGTCGATCTGACCGACCAGATAAGAGCTCACTTCCACTTCCTGCGGCGCAACCTGCACGTTGTCAGACACCAGCCACGAGTTGATCCATGGAATCGGGTTAGAGCGCGTCTGGAAAGGCAGATCAAGGCCAACTGCATGCATACGGATATTGGTGATGTACTCAATGTACTGGCAGAGAATGTCTTTGTTCAGGCCGATCATTGAGCCGCCGCTGAACAGATATTCTGCCCACTCTTTCTCCTGCAGCGCCGCCTTCTTAAATAGCTCAAAGCACTCTTCACGGCACTCTGCCGCAATCTCTTTCATTTCCGGATCGTCTTCACCGCTGCGCAGCAGGTTCAGCATGTGCTGGGTGCCGGTCAGGTGCAGCGCTTCATCGCGGGCGATCAGCTTGATGATTTTAGCGTTGCCTTCCATCAGCTCGCGCTCGGCGAAAGCGAAGGAACAGGCGAAGCTGACATAGAAACGGATTGCTTCCAGCGCATTGACGCTCATCAGACAGATATAAAGCTGCTTCTTCAGCGCACGCAGGCTGACCACAACCTGCTTATCGTTGACCTGATGGGTGCCTTCGCCCAGCTGATGCCAGTAGTTGGTCATCTCAATCAGATCGTCGTAATAGCGTGAGATATCCTGAGCACGCGCCAGAATCTGCTCATTGGTGACGATATCGTCAAACACCACCGCGGGATCGTTCACGATGTTACGGATGATATGGGTGTAAGAACGGGAGTGAATCGTCTCAGAGAATGCCCAGGTTTCAATCCAGGTTTCCAGTTCAGGAATCGAGATCAGCGGCAGCAGGGCAACGTTCGGGCTGCGACCCTGAATCGAATCCAGCAGCGTCTGATACTTCAGGTTACTGATGAAGATATGCTTTTCGTGGTCCGGCAGCGCCTGGTAGTCGATACGGTCGCGCGAGACATCCACCTCTTCCGGACGCCAGAAGAAGGAGAGCTGCTTTTCGATCAGCTTTTCAAAGATGTCATATTTCTGCTGGTCAAAACGCGCCACGTTGACTGACTGACCGAAAAACATCGGCTCTTTCAGCTGATCATTTTTGTTCTGTGAGAAAGTGGAGTAAGCCATAAAAGTTGTCCAAAAGTAGACGAAGCCAGGCCTCGTGAAATGAATGAGGCGGGAGAATCTCCCGCCTGACCATTAGATCTTACAGGCGCCGCTTTCGCAGCCATCATCCTGGATAGAAGGTGCCAGGTCATCCTGCGCATCTTCCGCACCGTCACGGGTGTTCTGATAGTAGAGCGTTTTCACGCCGAACTTGTACGCCGTCAGCAGATCTTTCAGCAGCTGTTTCATCGGCACTTTACCGTTGGCAAAGCGTGACGGATCGTAGTTGGTGTTGGACGAAATCGCCTGGTCGATGAATTTCTGCATCAGACCCACCAGTTGCAGGTAGCCGTCGTTGTTCGGCATTTCCCACAGCAGCTCGTACTGATCTTTCAGACGCTCATACTCCGGCACTACCTGACGCAGGATGCCATCTTTCGATGCTTTGATGCTGATGTGGCCACGTGGCGGCTCAATGCCATTAGTGGCATTGGAGATCTGCGACGAGGTCTCAGACGGCATCAGCGCAGACAGGGTCGAGTTGCGCAGGCCGTGCGTTTTAATCTCTTCACGCAGACTCTCCCAGTCGAGATGCAGCGGTTCGTTGCTGATTGCGTCCAGGTCTTTCTTGTAGGTGTCGATTGGCAGAATGCCCTGCGCATAGGTGGTTTCATTGAACCACGGGCAGGCACCTTGCTCTTTTGCCAGCTCGTTTGACGCTTTCAACAGGTAGTAC
Source organism: Pantoea sp. S62 (assembly GCF_016658625.1). Lineage (NCBI taxonomy): Bacteria > Pseudomonadati > Pseudomonadota > Gammaproteobacteria > Enterobacterales > Erwiniaceae > Pantoea > Pantoea sp. S62. The sequence goes on from NZ_JACVVI010000016.1 coordinate 106,811, forward strand.
TGAATCGCTTCAAAGGTTTTGTGGGTCAGGCCATTAGCACTGCCATCGGAGTAGCGCACACCGTGCTTCGCCAGATAGTAGGCGTAGTTGATGACGCCGATACCCAGGGTACGACGACCCATGGCACCACGCTGGGCAGCCGGAATCGGGTAATCCTGATAGTCGAGCAGGGCATCCAGTGCACGCACCGCCAGGGTAGCCAGCTCTTCCAGATCGTCCAGGCTTTCGATGGCACCGAGGTTAAACGCAGAAAGCGTACAAAGCGCGATCTCACCGTTTTCGTCGTTAACATCTTCCAGCGGTTTGGTCGGCAGGGCGATTTCCAGGCAGAGGTTAGACTGGCGAACCGGCGCGATGCGCGGATCAAACGGGCTGTGGGTGTTGCAGTGATCGACGTTCTGAATGTAGATACGGCCAGTTGAAGCACGTTCCTGCATCATGAGCGAGAAGAGATCGACCGCTTTAACACGCTGCTGGCGGATGCTCTTATCCTGCTCATATTTGGTGTAGAGACGCTCAAACTCATCCTGATCGGCGAAGAACGCGTCATAGAGGCCAGGGACGTCAGACGGACTGAACAGAGTAATGTCTTCGCCTTTCAGCAGGCGCTGATACATCAGCTTGTTAAGCTGAACGCCGTAGTCCATGTGACGCACGCGGTTGCCTTCAACGCCACGGTTGTTTTTCAGCACCAGCAGGCTTTCGATTTCCAGATGCCACATCGGGTAGAACAGAGTCGCTGCGCCGCCACGTACGCCGCCCTGAGAACAGGACTTCACTGCGGTCTGGAAATGCTTATAGAACGGGATACAGCCGGTGTGGAACGCTTCACCACCGCGAATCGGGCTGCCCAGCGCACGGATACGACCGGCGTTGATGCCGATACCGGCACGCTGAGAGACATATTTCACAATCGCACTGGAGGTGGCGTTGATGGAGTCCAGGCTATCGCCGCACTCGATCAGCACACAGGAGCTGAACTGACGTGTCGGGGTACGCACGCCCGACATAATTGGCGTCGGCAGCGAGATTTTAAACGTGGAGATCGCATCATAGAAACGCTTGATGTAATCCATACGCGTGTCGCGCGGGTAGCCAGAGAACAGGCAGGCAGCAACCAGAATGTAGAGGAACTGCGCGCTCTCGTAGATTTCACCCGAGACGCGGTTCTGGACCAGATATTTGCCTTCCAGCTGCTTCACCGCGGCGTAGGAGAAGTTCATGTCACGCCAGTGGTCGAGGAATTCGTCCATCTGTGCGAACTCTTCCTGGCTGTAATCTTCCAGCAGGTGGCGATCGTATTTGCCCATGTCGACCATCTTAACGACCTGGTCATAAAGCTTCGGCGGCTCAAACTGACCATACGCTTTTTTGCGCAGGTGGAAGATCGCCAGGCGGGCAGCCAGGTACTGATAGTCAGGGGCATCGCGAGAGATGAGGTCTGCTGCGGCCTTGATGATGGTCTCATGAATGTCAGAGGTTCTGATGCCATCATAGAACTGAATGTGGGAGCGCAGCTCCACCTGTGAAACTGAGACGTTGTTCAGCCCTTCAGCTGCCCAGTCCAGCACACGGTGAATTTTGTCGAGGTCAATGCGCTCCTGGCGGCCATCGCGTTTAGTAACGAGCAGACTCTGGTTCATGTCGCGTTTTTACCTTTGCGTGAGTATCCAAAAATTAAAAGAAATCCCGGCTTATGCACAGCATATTCATTGTGAATAATGTGTGGATAAACACTACATCTTGGGGGTGATGGGAAGTACCATAACTACATGGGGGCTTATTTTAGTATTTTACGGCCGCTTAACAAGAGCAAAAAATGATGGATAGAGGGGTTGTATTTTTGGCGAAAATTCTTAGGCCATGCCTTGTAAGGCCTGGCAACATGTCAACCAGATCACACTTTTTTTTCTAACTTTGATCGGACGCGTATTTCTTATTCAATCCTCAGGATTCAGCAGAAAAAGGGATGAAAAATGGGAAAAAGCCGCTAGCGGGATGTGAAACTGCAGGGAGTCCGCTGCCGCGGTTTATGACAGTTCACTGCTATAACGACGTAACTCTCTGGCAGACAAAAGAATACCTTTTCGTCTGTTTATCCGGAGTACTCGCTTTGTTCCGAGTGTATGAGGATTGCCTTTGCTGCAACTCCTTTACGACAGAGGCATAAAACTAGATGAACTGGCTGACCAGGATGACCATACCCAGACCGACAACTGAGTTTATCAACTCCAGCAGCCCCCAGGTTTTGAAGGTGTCCTTCATTGAGATTCCAAACGTCTCTTTGAACAGTAAGAAGCCGCCATCATACATCAGTGTAATGGTGTTACTGCCGCAGGCGACTGCCAGCACCATCAGCGCCGGATTAAGATGGAAGGCTTCTATCATCGGCGCCACGATGCCCGCTGAGGTAATGGCGGCCACCGCACCCTGGCCGGTCAGAATGCGGATTACCGCAGTGATTAACCAGGCGATAATAAAGGGTGAGAAGGGCACATGACTCATAAGCTGGACAATGCTGTTGCCCACATCAGAGTCAATGATCACCTGCTTGAGGATACCCCCGGCACTGATGACGAACAGCACGTTGGAAATCTGTGAAATTGAGTTGGTGACGTTATGCGTGATGCCTTCGGAGGTCATTCCCCGCTTAACACCCAGAAACCACATCGCAGCCAGCGTAGCGAACAGCATGCTGACTTCCGCACTGCCCAGCAGCTTAACGACGCGTGTCAGTTCAGATACCTCACCAGCCAGCGGCTTGATGACCGAAGCCAGGATCATCAGCACCGCAGGGATCAGTGGGATCAGGATACTGATTCTGAAAGAAGGGAGATCTGCAGGAGCCAGCTCTTTGATTGGTTTGATCATGGAGTTCAGCGGCATACGGCTGATTCCTGGCAGGAAGCGGGGCAGTAAAACGCCTGCACAAAACAGCGCAGGGATAATCACCATGACGCCGTAAAGATAGACCTGCACGATATCTGCGTTGAATGCGCTGATCAGAGCAACCGGTCCTGGCTGCGGTGGAAACAGGCTGTGTCCCATTGTTGCACCGACCACCGTAGGGATGACCAGTTTCATGTAGGGGATATCCGCTTTTTTAGCGATGTTCATCACCAGCGGCATTGCAATCAGGAAGGCCACCTCGTAAAACATCGCAATACCGAATATAACGCCGATAAACATCAGTCCGGTGGACAGGAAGCGGGTGCCACAATGGCGGATGACGGTATCCGCTATCTGCTGGCTGGCGCCTGATTCGGTCATGAACTTCCCAATAATCGCACCGAATATAATGATTAGCGCCAGGTGGCCCATGATACTGCCGATACCCTGCTGGACGACGCCGACTATTTTATCTGCCGGGATACCAACCATGATGGCAACGAACATGCCTGCAATCAGCAGAGAAAATACGTTGTGAAATTTATATTTAAGATTGAGCACGACTAATATTGCGATACCTGCTAATACGCAAAAGAGTGATAAAAAGGGCGTCATAGTTATCCTTAAAAGTTGAGGTTAATCTTTTGCAGGCAGAAACGATTTGCAATCCTACCATTCTAGTATATTTAAATTGCAGGATAGGTTTTTTGAAGCCTGTCACAGTGTTATTAATTCACTGCTTTGGTCCGCGTTGAGGTATTTTTATTTTGCAGATCTTTATCTGATCATTAATGATGCTGGCAGTTTTCACTGATGAGATTTTTTATTTTATATATTGAAATTACTGGATTTTAAACCGTCACCTCAGTTTATTTTCAATTGAATTGTGAGGTTTAAATTTAATTATCAATAGGTGGTGAAAATGAAATTTATTCTTTTTTGGTAAGGGTTGTTATCTTGATGTTCCGATAAATGTTATCAGGCAGATAGCTGGTATGAAGCGCTTACATATATTTAAGGTGAGGTGTAACGCAATGCGAAAATTGTGATGTTGAATCAGCGAATAATTTTAAATTTTCTGTTAATTCGACTCAGACATTATTTATACCCGCCTGCGTTCAGGCGGGTATTTTCACTTATACCGCGCGATGCGTGTGCACCATATAATTGACATCAGTACCCGGGGCCAGTTTGAAGCGGTTGGTCACAGGATTGTAGTGCAGGCCGATGATATTACGTTCACGTAGCGTCGTTTCATCGACCCAGCCCAGCAGTTCGGAAGGGCGGATGAATTTCTTCACGTCATGCGTACCGCGTGGCAGCATGCGGAGCACATATTCTGCGCCAAAGATCGCCAGCAGCCAGGCTTTAGGGTTGCGGTTCAGCGTAGAGAAAAAGACTTCGCCGCCGGGTTTGACCAGTTTCGCACAGGCGTGAATCACCGAGCGCGGATCCGGCACATGCTCCAGCATCTCCATGCAGGTCACCACATCATATTTTCCGGTGTGCTGTTCGGCATGCTCTTCAACGGTCTGCTGTACGTAGTCCAGCGTCACGCCGCTCTCAAGGGCATGCAGGCGTGCCACGGCCAGCGGTTCAGCGCCCATATCCAGGCCCGTCACCACTGCGCCTTCACGCGCCATGCTCTCCGCTAAAATGCCGCCGCCGCATCCCACGTCGAGCACGGTTTTACCAAACAAACCGTTGCTGTGCTGCGCGATATAGCCCAGGCGCAGCGGGTTGATGCGGTGCAGCGGTTTAAATTCACCCTCCAGATCCCACCAGCGCGAGGCCACCGCCTCAAACTTGGCAATTTCCTGCGCATCGACGTTCTGCTGATGATTCTGCGGTTGTGCATTCATTGAATCGTAACTCCTGACAAAATGTGCCCACAGTATAAACGCTTAACCGCGGATGGCACACCTTTCAGGCGTAAGGAAAAGCGGGCGATATCGGTGGTTAACGTTCACCCGGGCATTGCAGTGTGATATACTTTCGCACCTTTAAAATCCGGGATTAAGTAGAGGGATAGCGGCTCCATGAGCGACCTTGCGAGAGAAATTACACCGGTCAATATCGAAGAAGAATTAAAAAATTCTTACCTCGGTTACGCCATGTCGGTCATCGTTGGCCGAGCTTTACCCGATGTGCGTGATGGCCTGAAGCCGGTTCATCGTCGCGTACTCTATGCGATGAGCGTACTGGGTAACGACTGGAACAAACCCTATAAAAAATCTGCCCGCGTCGTCGGTGACGTTATCGGTAAATATCACCCGCATGGTGATTCTGCCGTTTACGATACCATTGTACGTATGGCCCAGCCTTTCTCCCTGCGTTACATGCTGGTGGACGGACAAGGCAACTTCGGTTCCATCGACGGCGACTCCGCTGCAGCGATGCGTTATACCGAAATTCGCATGTCGAAAATCGCCCACGACCTGTTAGCTGACCTGGAAAAAGAGACCGTCGATTTCGTACCGAACTATGACGGCACTGAGCAGATCCCTGAAGTTCTGCCAACCAAAATCCCTAACCTGCTGGTGAACGGTTCGTCCGGTATCGCCGTGGGTATGGCAACCAACATTCCACCGCACAACCTGCGTGAAGTGATCAACGGCTGCCTGGCGTACATTGAAGATGAGAACATCAGCATTGAAGCGCTGATGGAGCACATTCCGGGGCCTGATTTCCCGACCGCCGCCATTATCAATGGTCGCCGTGGCATCGAAGAAGCGTACCGCACCGGACGCGGCAAGATTTACATTCGCGCGCGTGGCGAAGTGGAAGCCGATGCGAAAACGGGCCGCGAGACCATTATCATTCATGAGCTGCCGTATCAGGTGAACAAAGCCCGCCTGATTGAGAAGATTGCGGAGCTGGTGAAAGAGAAGCGTGTCGAAGGCATCAGCGCACTGCGCGATGAGTCTGATAAAGACGGCATGCGCATCGTGATTGAGATCAAGCGTGATGCGGTCGGTGAGGTGGTCCTGAATAATCTCTATTCACTGACCCAGCTGCAGACCTCGTTTGGTATCAATATGGTGGCGCTGCATCAGGGCCAGCCGAAGATTATGGCGCTGAAGGATATTCTGGACGCCTTCGTTCGCCATCGTCGTGAAGTCGTAACGCGTCGTACCATCTTTGAACTGCGCAAGGCCCGTGACCGCGCGCATATCCTGGAAGGTCTGGCGATTGCACTGGCGAATATCGATCCGATCATCGAGCTGATTCGTCGTGCGCCAAACCCGGCAGAAGCGAAAGCGGGTCTGATTGCCCAGGCGTGGGATCTCGGTAACGTGTCAGCGATGCTGGAGCGTGCCGGTGATGACGCCGCGCGTCCTGAGTGGCTGGATCCGCAGTACGGCATCCGTGACGGGCAGTACTATCTGACCGAGCAGCAGGCTCAGGCGATTCTGGATCTGCGTCTGCAGAAACTGACCGGCCTTGAGCACGAGAAGCTGCTGGATGAGTATAAGGCGCTGCTGGAGCAGATCGCTGAGTTGCTGCACATTCTGTCAAGCGCCGAGCGTCTGATGGAAGTGATCCGCGAAGAGCTTGAGCTGATGCGCGATCAGTTTGGTGACGATCGTCGTACCGAGATCACCGCAAACACCGCTGATATTAATATCGAAGACCTGATTAATCAGGAAGATGTTGTCGTGACCTTGTCGCATCAGGGCTATGTGAAGTATCAGCCGCTTAGCGACTATGAAGCGCAGCGTCGTGGTGGTAAAGGCAAGTCAGCCGCGCGTATCAAAGAAGAGGACTTCATTGATCGTCTGCTGGTGGCCAATACTCATGACACGATTCTTTGCTTCTCAAGCCGTGGCCGTCTGTACTGGATGAAGGTTTATCAGCTGCCAGAAGCAAGTCGTGGCGCGCGTGGACGTCCAATCGTCAACCTGCTGCCGCTGGAAGCCAACGAGCGTATTACGGCGATTCTGCCGGTACGTGAGTATACCGAAGGCTTCAATATCTTTATGGCGACCGCGCTGGGTACCGTGAAGAAGACGGCGCTTAAAGAGTTCAGCCGTCCACGCAGCGCCGGTATTATTGCCGTGAATCTGCGTGATGACGATGAGCTGATCGGCGTGGCGCTGACTAATGGCAACGATGAAGCGATGTTGTTCTCCGCAGCCGGTAAAGTGGTTCGCTTTGCAGAGTCCGCAGTTCGTGCCATGGGTCGTACCGCTTCTGGCGTGCGCGGCATCAGGCTGGCTGAAGGCGATCGTGTGGTGTCGCTGATTGTGCCGCGTGAAGAAGGTGCCATTATGACCGTGACGCAGAATGGTTACGGTAAGCGTACGGCCAACAGCGAATACCCGACGAAGTCGCGTGCGACGCAGGGTGTTATCTCAATCAAAGTGACCGAGCGTAATGGTCCGGTGATTGGCGCGGTTCAGGTTGTCGATGGCGATCAGATTATGATGATCACCGATGCCGGTACGCTGGTGCGTACCCGCGTGTCAGAAGTGAGCGTCGTGGGTCGTAATACCCAGGGTGTGATTCTGATTCGTACCGCTGAGGATGAGAACGTCGTCGGACTGCAGCGTGTTGCCGAGCCGGTTGAAGAGGAAGAGCTGGATTCAATCGACGGCAGCGTGGCGGAAGGCGAAGATGATATTGCGCCGGAAGCTGAGATCGACGATGAAGAGATTGCACCGGAAGCAGATGCAGTAGACGAAGACGACGCAGCAGAAGACGAAGAGTAATTTGTCTGATGTAAGCTGAGGTTCGTTGCAGAAACGGCAGGTCAGGGGAAACCCGGCCTGCCGTTTTTTTTTGAGGTCGGGTGTGGGTGGCTGTGAGTCGGGAGCCGACGAAAGACCCGCTATGCCCGATCGCAAAGGATTCCCGCATCCCTGCGGATCGGCCACGCCATCCGTGGCGTGGACGCTTTGCTCTTCGGGCATAGCCAGCCTTTCTCGTTGGAATGACGGTGTCGCTTTGAGTTCTTACGGGCAAGCCTGTACGCAAGCCTTCCTGTTCACTGATAGCTGGCTGCTTTCGCTATCTTAAAAGATTCCCAAACCTTCCGCTAAGCCTGCGGCTGGCTGGCTTTTTTCGCCTGATAAAGCTAGTGTATGGGCATTAAAAATCGATGATGCGACTAACCTTGCCAACTGCGAGTTACCTTTGAAATATCCTGTCTCTTTCCGCACTACGCTTCGCATCTCGCGCTATCTTTTCCGCGCGCTGGCGCTGCTAATCTGGACGCTGGGCGCTGTTCTGACGGCGTTTTACATCATCAGCGTGCTGCACAATAAAGAGACGCAGGTCCGGCAGGAGTTCGCCAGCAACTACGGCACGATTCAGTGGTATGTGCGCCATTCGGCGGACATGATGCGTGAGCTGAAATATATCACCGAGAACCGCCTGACCAACGCCAGCAGTGGTCTGGATGTGCTGACCGGCATGATGCCGGGCAAAACTACGCAGCCGCAGTTTACGCCACTCTTTTCGGATGGCGACTGTACTTCAATGAGCAATACCTGGCGCAACTCGCTCGATTCCCTCAGCTACTACATCAATTACTGGAAGAGCAACTTCGCCTCGTCATATGAGCTTAATCGGGTGTTCTTTATCGGTGGCGAGAGTCAGTGTCTGGCGGACTTTACCATTGGCAGCAGTAATGCCGATCGGGAACGCAGCCTGAAATCGCTGCGTGAGAATGTACTGCGCTATCGCAATAGCAGCGAAGAAGATCGCCGCAATCCGATGTACTGGATCAATAGCAGTGCGCAGCCCGGCGTCGGCACCTTCTATATGGTAGTGCCGGTTTATGTCGCCAATAAGTTACAGGCGCTGCTGGGTGTTGAGCAGAACATCCGGCTGGATGAGTTTATTCAGCCGGGCAGCCTGCCGATTATTGCGTCTATTACCGACGAAAATTACCGTCCACTGCTTAACTCGCGGCGCGGCGGGCTGGGCTTCTCGCTTGATAATCTGCCGGATGATAAAACCTGGTTTGGTTATCTGAATGGGTATCGTCAGCTGGTGCTGAAGAAACCGCTGCCGCCGTCCGATCTTAACGTGGTGTGGTCGATACCCACCGACGTCATGGTGGATCAGCTTAAGCTGATGATTATCAATGCGCTGCTGCTTAATATTTTCAGCGCCGTGATCCTGTTTACTCTCGCATGGGTGTTTGAGCGACGGATGTTCCTGCCGGCGGAGGAGAATGCGCACCGGCTGGAAGAGCATGAGCAGTTTAACCGTAAGATTGTGGCCTCTGCGCCGGTCGGGATCTGTATCTTACGTACCAGCGACGGCACCAATATTCTGAGTAACGAGCTGGCGCACAACTATCTGACGTTGCTGACGCAGGAAGATCGTCTGAGACTGAATGAGATTATTGGCGGGCAGCAGGTCAACTTTGTCGATGTGCTGACCGGCAGTAATACTAACCTGCAGATCAGCTTTGTGCATTCGCGCTATCGTAATGAGAACGTGGCGATTTGCGTGCTGGTCGATGTTTCGGCGCGCGTACGAATGGAGCAGTCTCTGCAGGAGATGGCCCACGCGGCAGAGCAGGCCAGCCAGTCTAAATCGATGTTCCTGGCTACCGTCAGTCACGAGCTGCGCACGCCGCTGTATGGCATTATCGGTAATCTCGACCTGTTACAGACCAAAGAGCTGCCCAGCGGCATCGACTCGCTGGTGACGGCGATGAACAACTCCTCCAGCCTGCTGCTGAAGATCATCAGCGATATTCTCGATTTCTCGAAAATTGAGTCCGAGCAGCTGAAAATTGAGCCGCGTCCTTTTGCACCGCGCGAAATCGTCACCCACATCGTCGGTAACTATCTGTCGCTGGTGGTGAAGAAGCGGCTGACGCTCTACTGCTTTATCGAACATGATGTGCCGCAGGTGCTGGATGGCGATCCGCTGCGCCTGCAGCAGGTGATCTCGAACCTGCTGAATAACGCGATTAAGTTCACGCACACCGGCTGTATTATCCTCCACGCCTGGGTTGCCGAAGGCTATCTGGCCTTCCGCGTCCGTGATACCGGCGTCGGCATCCCGGCGAAAGAGCTGCCACGTCTGTTTGATCCTTTCTTCCAGGTAGGCAGTGGCGTGCAGCGTAATTTCCAGGGCACCGGGCTGGGACTGGCGATCTGTGAAAAGCTGATCAATATGATGGACGGTGACATTGAAGTTGACTCAGAGCCAGGCATGGGTAGCCAGTTCATCGTCCGTATTCCGATCTACAAAGGGCAGAAGCCGTCACTGATGCTGCTCGAGGATTTGAAAGAGAACAAAGTCTGGCTGGCGATGCGTAACGACTATCTTGCGGAGTTTATTACCCGCCAGATTCAGCAGCAGGGCATTGAGGTCGCGGAATATAATGGTAAGCCGGGTCACGACGATGTGGTGATGACTGATTACGACCTGGAAATCGACTTACCGCTGCGGGCGCTGATCACCTTCGATGGCTCGCATGTGGATATGCCGCGTGAACGTCAGCCGGGACGCTGGATCCACTCAACAGCCACGCTGCACGAGGTGCCGGCGCTGCTGGCGCGCATCTACCGTATTTCGCTGGGCCACGATGCGGCGGATGCGTTGCTGCTAGCCGCGCCGGTCGAAGAGAAAGTGCATAACGATGACATCATGGTGCTGATTGTCGATGACCATCCGATTAACCGCATGCTGCTGTCGGAACAGCTTGGCACGCTGGGCTATCAGGTGAAAACCGCGCAGGATGGCGTTGATGCGCTTAACGTGCTGAGTCGTAATGAAATCGACATCGTGCTGACTGATGTGAACATGCCAAACATGGATGGTTATCGACTGACGCAGCGGTTGCGTCAGCTGGGCCATCTCTTCCCGGTTGTCGGCGTGACGGCGAATGCGCTGGCGGAAGAGAAACAGCGTTGTATGGATGCGGGCATGGATAACTGCCTGTCAAAACCGGTGACGCTGGATGTGTTGAAAGTGACGCTGGCCATCTATGCTGATCGGGTGCGCAAAACGCGGATAGGATAGGGCAGGATAAAGCAGGATAGGGCAGAGGTAAGGCGGTGCAGGCTGCACCGCCTCAGACGTAACTTAGTCTCTTTCGACCTGAGTCTGGCTGACAGACGACAGGTAGTTCAGCAGCGCGATATCATTATCCACGCCCAGTTTCATCATCGCTGATTTCTTCTGGCTACTGATCGTTTTGATACTGCGGTTTAGTTTCTTGGCGATTTCCGTTACCAGGAAACCTTCAGCGAACAGACGCAGTACTTCGCTCTCTTTTGGTGACAGACGCTTGTCGCCATAACCACCTGCGCTGATCTTCTCCAGCAGTTTCGCAACGCTTTCCGGCGTATATTTCTTGCCTTTCTGCAGTGCAGCCAGTGCTTTCGGCAGATCGGTAGGCGCGCCCTGTTTCAGGACAATCCCTTCGATATCGAGATCAAGCACAGAACTCAGAATCGCCGGGTTGTTGTTCATGGTCAGAACAATAATCGACAGATCCGGATAGTGGCGTTTAATGTATTTAATCAGCGTAATGCCATCGCCATACTTCTCACCTGGCATTGAGAGGTCGGTGATCAGGACGTTAGCATCAAGCTTGGACAGATTATTGATCAGTGCTGTTGAGTCTTCGAACTCACCTACAACGTTGACCCATTCAATTTGTTCCAGAGACTTTCGGATACCGAAAAGGACAATTGGATGGTCATCGGCAATAATTACGTTTAAGTTATTCATCTTATTGGTTACCTTGCTGCAGCAGTTGATTGACGTAAGCGTCAATATCACTGGTGGTATTTGTAATGTTTGAATCGTCACACGCTTTAATGTGGTGTTCTAACTCTTCACAAAGCTGTTTGCCGGGAGTCAGATTGAGCATGGCAAACACGCCCTTTAGGCGATGCGCTGTCTGAGCAAGCGAGGCGTAGTCCTTTTCCGCCGACTCAGTATACAGTCTCTTCACATCAACCGGTACTGTCTCCGTAAACAGCTGGAAATAGCCGCCGCTCATCAATGGCGTGGCCGTGTCGTCTTCCATGTCATTATCCATCACATCATGCGACAGTTGCTTCTCAATCAGGGCCAGTAAGGCATCCAGCATCGCATTACTGAGATTGAAATTGACCCGATACTGCTGGTCGTTCAGTGCATGATGACCCAGTTCATCTTCCGCCAGCAGCAGTGCCCAGCCGCTAAGCTTTGAGGGATCGTCGGTCACCAGCACATCGTGATCCTGACCGGAAATGCGCTCATCGGGTGTCAGACACCGTGCGCCCCAGTTCTCCAGATGGCGGCAGACGATTTTATGCACGTCCTCCACGGTGATCTCCACCAGCGCGGTCACACCATCCAGAATCTTTTCCTCTTCTTCTTCGTGCTTCTGCTCCAGCACCAGCGGCAGCTGCATGTTATAGCGCGTGCCGATATCCGCTTTTGCCACGATATCGAGGCTGCCACCCATCTGCTTGCAGAGCTGCTTACACAGGAAGAACGCCATGCCGGAAGCCTGTCCGTAGCGATCCTGACTGGTATCGCCCAGGAACGGGAAGTCGACATTCGCCAGCTCATCCACCGTCAGGCCCGCACCGGTGTCCACCAGTTCGATGATCACTCTATCGGCCTGTTTGTCCGCAGCCTTAACTTCCAGAGTGATTTTTCCCCAGCGGGTGGTGGTCAGAGCATAGTGCATCAGCGTGGTCAGCACTTTGCGCAGGGCGCGACGGTCGCCAAAGCGCGTCTCGTCATTCGCCAGATGATTATTCACCACCAGCGACAGCCCTTTGCGACGCATCAGCGGCAGGCTTTCCAGTGCGATTTCGTCCAGCAGCTCCTGCAGGTTAAAGACGGTGGCATCCGGTGACCAGTCATGCGCCTCAAGCCGGTTCAGCAGCACGATATCATCCACCAGTCGCGCCAGCCCCTGGCTCTCATCGAGCAGGTCCAGCACAGTCTCATCGGCGTCACGCTGGCTGAGCTGCACCAGCTGCGTCACCATCTTCTCCAGTGGCTGATTCAGCGCATGTCCCAGATTGTGCAGCAGTTGCTGACGCATCTGATGGTTGCGGTCCAGCACCTGCTGTGCTTTCTGCAGTTTCTTGTTCACCAGCAGCTCACGATCCTGGTCACGCATCATAAACAGCTGGGTATGTGGCGACAGCACGCTGCGGGCGTGGCGAATTTCATACACTTCGTTATTGATAGTGGCCTGCAGCACGCCCTGATGCTGGTCGGACATATTAATAATCTTCTGCAGATTGAGGTGAGGCAAAAGATGTTCAGCAATCTTATTGCTCAGCAGGGTGCGGTTGCTGGCAAAGTCATACACCAGCAGGCCGACCGGCAGGCTGGCGACAATCTCCTCATTCAGTACCCGTAGCGAGTCGAGTTCAGCGCTCTGATTCTCGCTGGGACGCAGCGATTGCTGGCGCAGCAGCACGATACCCGCCAGCGACAGCAGGAATAGCAGCAGGTTGATCAGCAGCGGCCAGAGCAGGTTGTGCAGGCTGTCGATAATCAGGCGGGTAATCGGCACCTGATAGACCAGCTGCAGCGACGTGCTGGGCAGGGTGGCCGTAATCTCAATATTGGGATTAACCAGCGTGATGCGGGTGTTTTCCACCTCCTGCTGATCGGCTGTCGTGGCAGGCATTGAGCTGTCCTGACGCAGCTGGAAGTTTTCCAGCGGCATGTTCTGCGGAACAATATCGTTAACCGGCAGATCAAAGGCGACCACCGTGGCCAGATGGCCCGGCTGATTAAAAGTGGTGCGCAGCGTGAAATAGTGGTCGTTCTGGAAGGCGAGGTGGCGCAGCGGCGAGAAGCTCTCGCGTTCATCCAGCGCATTAGCCTGTTGCAGCATCTCCGCGCGGCGGCTATCCACCATTGCGCTGATAGCGCTCTCTTTATAGCGCGTCGCCATATCTTTCAGCGGCAGGGTCGAGATCATAATCAGGCTGTTGTCCTGACCATTTAAAAAATACATCGACCAGGTGGGATTTTCTGCGCCCCACAGCGTGTCGAGATAGTTCGACATCCGCATGGTCATATCCAGCGTGCTGCTGTCGTGTGAGCCGAAAATCAGCGCTTCGGTTTTACGGCGGGTTTTTTCCAGGTAATAGACGTCAGGACGCAGCCGCGTCTCCTGCAGATTGCTGCCGGGTGTGGCGCCTGCTGCACTGGTAGAGAGATTTTCATAGATTTGCCAGGTGGCAAAGCGGTAGGCGTCGATGCGCTTCTGCACGTCACGCGCCAGATCGTCCATGGCATAGCGTTTGCCGGTCAGCCAGGCATTGACCGAGTTATGCACCATAAAGCCCAGCGCCAGCAGCAGCACCAGATTGAAAACCACAAAAAAGCGGGTGACATTGCCGGAGGTCAGTGGAAACTTATACAACATAGCGTGTCAGGTACCTGAATTATCGCGCAACTTTTCGCGCACTGGCGGCTACCGCTAACAGCAACAGCGCGATCATTAAAAATGCGCCGCTGAGGCTGATCCATTGCGAAATGAATCCGATTAAAGCCGGACCTGAGAGAATACCCGCATATCCCAGCGTTGTCATGGCAGAAATCGCCAGGTTCGCAGGCATATCCTGTTGATTCCCGGCAGCATTGAACAACATCGGCACCGTATTGGACAAACCAAAGCCCACCAGCAGAAATGCCAGCAGGGCGATCTCCGGCCACGGCAGCCAGACGGCCAGCGTCATACCCGCTGCGGCAGTCAGTGCGCCCGTCAGCATCACCGGATAGCGGCCAAAACGCTGGATGATCTTATCGCCGCTAAAACGGCCCAGCGTCATCGCAACCGAAAAGACCGCATAGCCCAGACCCGCATAAGCGGGTGACATCGCCGGATTCTGCAGCAACAGCAGTGCGCCCCAGTCCAGCACCGCCCCTTCCGCCAGGAACAGGATAAAGCAGAGCAGGCCAAGAAATGCGACCCAGCCGCGTGGGATCACTAGCCAGGGCTGATCGGGCTGATGCAGGCGCTGATTCATTAACACCGGCAGTCGCCACAGCAGCAGTAACAGCATCACGGCCATCACTACCAGGGTCGCGTGCAGCGGCGTAAACGCGCGGCTCAGCAACAGGCTCACCGTACCCGCTCCCAGAATCCCGCCCAGGCTGAAGAAGCCATGAAAGCCGGACATCATCGGTTTATCGGCAGCCTGCTCAACCTGCACCGCCTGATAATTCATCGCCACATCCAGCATGCCGAGCCCGGCACCAAACAGCATCAGCGCCGCTGCCATCACCAGATGAGAGTCAGCGGTGGCCAGCAGCGGCATCATAAGCAGCACTAACAGCGTGGAGAAGCCCATGACCCGACGGCAGCCAAACCGTGCCACCAGCGTGCCGGTCACCGGCATCGCGGCCAGCGAGCCAATTCCCAGGCAAAGCAGTAATGCGCCCAATGAGGCGCCGCTGAGCTGCAGACGATCGCGGGCAAACGGCACCAGCGGTGCCCAGGCTGACATCCCTAAACCATTAATCAGAAAGATGGTGCGTGTGCCCCAGTTCAGGCGGCTCTGATACTTATGTTGTTGTGCAGCGTCCAGTGCAGTCATAGGTCAGATTCATCAAGGGTAAAGCGGAAAAGTGTAGCACTGGCCGTGAGTTCAGTGGCCGTTGCGCCTCTTATTAAAGTGGTGCAGCAACATCGTTTAAATGGCAAAACCGGGAGTTTACCGACTTTTGCTGCGCCGCGAATTTTTTCCAGAACTTTCCTGGTATGACCACCACACACACGGCATGACTTAACTCAAATTTCAATGCTGATTTTCAACAAGTTGCCACCCAAAAGGCGGAACAGGACCAGCCATAAATGATGGCTGAATCGCATAATTAACAAATTTATTTTTCCGGCCTCAGGTTTTTGAAAGGGTGGTTTTTTTACCAATTTGCATCATTTATGGAAACAGTCAGCAATAAATTGACATGAAAAAACAAGGGCAAAGTGAATTTTCCGAAAATTGAATTTCAGCTATGTCTAATGTAATAAAAATTAAATCATAATGAAATCTGTACATTGAAATTGATTTTTACCAGGGTTACGCTAAAAATTACTTTGTCAGAACCGTTACGTCTTGCGTCAGTCTGTACAACTAAATCTAACAATAATACTGCCACCTTCCGCTTCGCCAGGGATGCGTGGTGCAGCTTTGCTTTGCCATCTCTACATACACCAGGTTGAGACGCCTTCTGTGATTCAGAAGGTGAAACTATGTGTGAAGGCCTTAAGCATAAAATAACTTTATGTTTATGGATTCAGTATATTAGCTAATCTGGTGGAATAGAGGTTACAAATGGCAGAACTCACGCAAGGCCGTGTAGACATTATCTCGCGCGAAAACGGCACACTCCTCTCACAGACCGCTGGCGGTTCGTCACAATCCATTAACCTCACCGAGCCCAGCGTTGTGCGCATCAGCGGCACGCGCGACATGGTGACGCAGTTCGATCGCCAGGGTAACGATCTCGTGCTGAAAATGCGTGACGGCAGCACGGTACGCTATCAGAAATTCTTCCTCGATGACGCCGAAGGCCAGCACAGCGAACTGGTGTTCGATGATGGGGTTAATCCACCGGAACATGCGCTCTTTCCCCAGACTGCCGAGGGCGCTGAACTCGCCTCAAGTTCGGTTACGCCCACTTATGAGTCACTCGACAGCGTAGAGCCGCTACTGCTGGCGGATAACACCAACACCTCAATGGGCGTGATCACCGCGGGTGGTCTGGGTGTGCTCGGCTTAGCCGGACTGGCCGTGGGTGTAGGTCGTGGTGGAGGCGGAGGTGGAGGGAATGGCGGCGGCAACGATGGCGGCACCGATCCCGGTACACCGGTTACGCCAGGGACGCCTGCCATCACTCTGAATGCATTCGCTGGCGATGATGTACTGGATAACGCGGAAAAAACTACCGATCAGGTACTGAGCGGCACTACCAGCAATGTTGAAGCAGGTCAGATTGTTACCGTCACGCTGGGCGGCCAGACCTATAACGCCACCGTGGGTGCGGACGGTAGCTGGAGCGTTACGATCCCGGCTGCGGCGCTGGCAGGACTTGCTGCAGGCACCACCACCATTGACGTCAGCGTTACTAACGCAGCAGGCACGGCGGCCACCGGCAGCCTGCCGATTACCGTCGCC